>JAGVEU010000332.1 GCA_020057985.1 Calditrichota bacterium
CGGCAGTCGCACAGGCAACGGATACTACTATCGGGGACACAAGCGATGTGAGTGTACCGACCTGTGCATTGCCAAACGTTGGATTGACAGATGACCAACCTTGTGCAAAGCCATGTCCGATATAGAACACCCATTCGCGACCCGAATTCAGCGAGTTCATGAGCATGGTCAAAGATCCGGTCTGTGGCTGCTGAAGCTGATCCACGACAGACATGCCTGCTGAGTTAAACAAACCGGTCATGAAGACTCCGTGTGCAGGATCCAGAGCCACCGAGCTTGAGAATACTGTTCCCGTGAAGGATGAATCAAGAACTCCGTCTCTTTCGTAAGCCAGAAGCCTCGAGACCCATCGCACGCATTCGCTGGCATTCTCGCACGGAATTCGTCCAACAGAAATGTCCGGAAGATAGTCTGCTCCGCTCAGAGTACTGTAGGGATGATCTGTCAAGCTGCCGGCAACACCATAGAAAGCGGGAACTACGTTGACATCGCCTACAATAAGCAGATACTCCGGAGATGGAGTTGACGACTCAATCAAGTTCGAGAGATACGTCTTCAATGTCTGAGCGCTGGATGCCACCTCAGAGAAGATTATCATCTCAACAGGCAATCCCGACTGCTCCTTCCACTGAATGAAGGGCGAGAGCGCAGTCAAGAAGTCCGGCTCCGTGACGATCAGCAGACGAGTCGCGGTGTCATTATCAGTCGGATTGCTCGGTAAAGGATTCATCAGGAGCCGTGCCAGCAGATCTTGCGTCGAGCGAGAGGTTGGATAAGCACTGTCCAATCGTCCGCTGCCGAGTCGTGAGACTCGAAGACGCAGTCTGGAGTAGACGACAAGCTCACTCGTTCCAGAGCTGAACTGAACCGGATTGACTGTGATCAATGCGATGGGTACGATGGCCATTTTCCCTTGAACAGAGACCGTTGCAGGCTCTGGAGGATAGGTTTTGCGGCTTGTGTAGAATTCCGGCGCAGGTGAGTGAAGAAAAGTCGGCTGAACGTCACGATTCACCGGCTCAGCAACTGGTCGAACTGTCCCCAAGTGCATGTGAACAGTATCTGATTCGAGCATCTCAATCTGAGGCGATTCTGCTCCGCACTGAAGCCACATCGAGACTTGCGGCAGTTCAGGCCAACCACTTCGTGAAGTCTTGCCGATACCCGGAAATGAAACGGTGATCCATTGGCGACCGTCTGAATTCACAGTGTCAACGACAATAGATCCACAGTGAAATTCGAGAATGACCTCGCGTGAAGATTCGGAAATGAGGGTCATTTCGGCCACATTCGAGAACGAAGAGTCCAACAGAATTACTGAGCCGAACCCGTTTGAAACAGGTGGCAAGACAATTAGCAGAAGGAGGACAATGACTTCGATGATATGTTTCATTCCGGCAACACAAGACTGATGAATGGATGTCTGCTCTGAGATTTGTTCTAAGTGCAAAACATCTGCCTCAATTAAGTAAAAAGGGTTGTCCGCGCATTGCAGGCAACCCTTAGAAAAATTGAATCAGTCAAATTCTACTGAGGTTTCAGGATTTCGACGTGGAAGGCTTGATTACCTTTTGGCCCGGGAATTTTCTCGAACCGGACGCGGGTGCCCGCTTCAAGCACTCGGTATCCCTTGCCCGTGATGGAGGAAAAGTGAACAAAGACCTCTTCCCCACCTTCGGTTTCGATGAAGCCGAAGCCCTTCTTCTGTGAAAACCACTTGACGGTTCCCGTGTTTTCTTCACTATCAACCATGATTGTACTCGGCATTGTGCTCTCTCTTTCCAAGCGATTGTGAATAATTACTGCTACTGTTGAGCTAACAAATGCGGTTGCACTTCCTCCGTTGATTCCATATAATGCAGTCTATAGTGCACGTAATGAGCTGCTGTATCCAGCAGATTCTGACGGTCTTTTTCGCCAAGAACTCGTTTCTTCACGGCTGGTACTCCTGCCCACAATTCTCCGGGAGGGACAATCGTGCCCTCGCGAACCACCGAGCCGGCAGCAATAAGACTTCCCTTTCCGACTACTGCCAAGTCCAACACTTTGGCGCCGATTCCAATCAGGCATCCTTCTTCGAGTTTACAACCATGCAAGATGACACCGTGGCCAATCGAGACGTTATCTTGAATCTCGAGGGCGGCCTTCTCGGAGTTCACATGACAAATGACGCCATCTTGAATGTTTACCCTGCGACCGATGCGAATCCAGTTTACATCTCCTCGAACAACGCATCCGAACCAGATGGAAGACTCGGCTCCCACCTCTGTGTCACCGATAATCACCGCGCCGGGAGCCACCCAAGCTGTGGGGTGGATTTTAGGCAGCACTCCGTTGAAAGGCAAAATCACTGGTTCGTTCATGTTTATTGTACTCACGATGTGCGTTCCGGGTTGCAGCTAAGGTTAAGCAAACCCTAAAATTGTCGAGTCCGGTCTCCCCGCTAGAGACCGGACTCATTAGTAGCGAGCCGACATCGCAGCTCGTAAATATGGTAAACTCTTAGAATTGGCCTGACGTTGAACTCGTCCAACATCTTCCTGCGGCGTATACGATGCGCTTGCAAGCTGCGTGCCCCGCGATAAGTTCAATATTATCAAAGAGGATCTCTGATGGGCTTCGCATGGCACTGGTTCAGAGCCGCGACATGTTGACCGAAATCAACCAGCTTGGCTCCTATCAACCGCTTGCACAATTGGTGTCGCTACTCGTTTAATAGAACTAACCCTCTTGAGTTTTGTTCCCGCGAGCAGTGTCACTTGAGCAGCAGGAGCTTCTGCACCGCCTCTTGATGTCCGTTGGTCAGTCGGGCAAAGTAGAGTCCGGACGGAAACTGGTCTGCTGACCACGTAACAGTCCCATGTCCCGACTGCTGCACACCAGAAAACAGACTTGTCACTTGTCGTCCGAGCAGATCGTAGAGAACTAACTCGGCTTCTCCATGCCGTGGCAGAAAGTACTCAAGTTGCACGGTGGAATTGAACGGATTCGGATAGCCCATGATAGACAAGTCTTGCGGCATCAGTGCGGGCTGTTCCTGCACTCCAAGGATCTCGCTGTATGGAAATCCTGCGATTCTCGCCGCTCCATTGGTCAAACCGTTAGGAGAAAACGAGGTGAGCAGAGAATAAACCATCCCGTTTTCCACAAGCAAGTCAAGTCCGTTTATTCGCTCGTTCGGTGGAACAGGAATCGTGTACAGAGTGCGCACCGGATGAGCCTCGGCATCAATCGGCTGATACCAGAGTTCCGCGCTTGCCGACATTTGCACGAAGAACCCAAGAACATAAGTGCTCCACGAAGCAGAAGCAATCGCCCACTGCGCAATGTAGCTGTTCTGCGGAATCGGTCCGGGATCCCAGCTATCAGTTGCGGTAACGACTTCGTTCTGGCAGATTAGCACTCGCAAACGATAATCAGGCGGATTCTGTTGTTCACGAAACTTCGCTGCCGCAATAACCAGTGTGCCATCCTTGTAATCGAAGATGTTTCCGGCAGGTGTCTCGCCGCTCCAAAGTGTGTCACTGTAGATGGTCTCCGTTTGCGGCGGAGAACCGTCTCCGTTATACGTGTGGATCTTGAAAGTCTGAAGAGTATAGCCGGTGTAATCGTGCAAGTCAACTTCGACCAACTTGCTTTGTGTGCCCACGCCGTATGCAAACAAGATGTCATCCACATATACGGTGTCTCCTCGAAGTGTGGCGCCAGCTTCGTCAAACCACAGAAGGATTTGCCGGTTGATTCCGAAATCGAAATAAGTGAAACAAGTTCCTTCGTCGAGCCTCACGATCATCGGAAGCGTGACTGAGGTTCTGTGTATCATGTCCAGCTCCTGCCCCTCCGGGGAAAAAAACTGAACCTCTGCGGTGGACACTCAAGAGTGGTAGATCATTCTGGCTTCACCACCTCCGCTCTCATGCACCAAGGCGATACTTGCCGGGCACACAATATTGCCTTCGCCATACCTCACGGACTGATAAGTTATTCGCTGACCGACAAGAGAGCCGTTCAGAGCCACAGTTTGACCGTAGACAGCAATCAGGCTGTCGGAAGTCTGTGCCCAGGCACAGAGCAGATTTCCGCTCGGAGTTTGCTTCAGAGCGGGATAGAAATATCGTTGCGCGAGCGAATCATCAAGCCGCATCGGCCCAAAACTGTCTTGGGAAATAGCCATTAGCGGCAGCAGCAGAACAAGATAGAAGATAATCACCTTTGTCTCCTTCATGGATAAGCCTATCCATTAATGTAGGGATTCACCTCCGCAAAAGCAAGGGGGTGCCACTACACCAGCGAATATGCCTCAGAAAGGATAATTAGGAGCTCTACTCAATCCCGGAAGTCATGCGCCGTTATTGAGTGCTACACCATCTAACTTCCCCCACGAAGTGGAGGAAGAACAGAAGACTTCATTATAATCCATCACAGATGGTCAAGGCGGGAAAATGTTTTTTGACCAAACGAACTCCCTTAGTCCTTGACAGAAAAGAGAGTTAACGAGAGGTCATTGCGGCTGATATACAGAGATTTCAGACGATTGTGGAGGATACGGATCTGGCGTTCAATCCGCGAATCATAGCGGGAGAAACGGTCGAGATGGTGGGAATTAGCAATTAATAATGTGACACAGGAAGCTTGGACATATTTTTCAAAAACTTAAAGCAAGACGCCATTCACTACAATCTTGAAATGAGGGAGAGATATTTTTTGGGCGGAACAAACTTGGTCTAATCCTTTGTGGAAAAGGAAGTTAGAGAGGAAAAAACAGCTTGAGAATTGCGAATTACGACTCAGAAATTGGGGATTAGTTGGCAGAAAAATCCAAATCCCAAATCCCAGGGCGAGACGGAATGGAACGGATGTGCCCTAAGATAAGGAACGGGAGGGACGTTGTCAAGAGAAATCTTCTGTTTTTTCAC
>JAGVEU010000283.1 GCA_020057985.1 Calditrichota bacterium
TCCACGTCCACCTGCGTAAACTCCGGCTGCCGGTCGGAGCGTAAATCTTCATCGCGGAAACAGCGCACAATCTGAAAATATTTGTCCAAACCGGCGACCATCAATAACTGCTTGTAGATCTGCGGCGACTGCGGCAACGCATAAAACTGGCTCGGAAAGATTCTGCTCGGCACCAGATAATCGCGCGCGCCTTCGGGAGTGCTCTTCACCAGAAACGGAGTCTCGATCTCAAGAAATCCTTCGCCTGAAAAATGTTCGCGTACCACACTGCAAATCCGATGGCGCAGCATAAGAATTTCCTGCATCTCCGGACGGCGCAAGTCAAGATAGCGATACTTCAGGCGCAACTCCTCAGAAGCCGATGACGCATCCTCAATCTGAAACGGCAACACCGGACAACGATTCAGAACCTGAATATCAGAAGCCTGAACTTCAATTTCCCCTGTGGACATGCCGGCATTGACCATCGTGTCAGGCCGCGCATGAACCACTCCCTCCACCTCGACAACCCATTCCGCATGAAGCGAATGCGTAAGATCGGCAAGCTGCTGATTGAGTTCAGGATGCACAACGATCTGAGTTTTGCCATACCGGTCTCTGAGGTCAATGAAAATCAAGCCGCCAAGATCACGATTGCGAGCCACCCAGCCTTGAAGGTGGACAGTCGTGCCGACATCGCTCTTGCGAAGCTCGCCGCATGTATGAGTTCTGCGTTTCATAAGGTTCTTATGTTTGGTTGTTCTTCACTTGTTCCGCCGAGCAGGGTTAAGTCCTCGCAACCCTGCCGGAATCCGAGTACTCCGCCGTGCAGGGTCATCCAACAGAGATACATCGCATCTGCACACCCAGACCCTACAGAAATCTTTCGCGATCGTTGCAGCAGGGTCTCAATCATGATGCACTCTCGAACCTCGGCGGAAATCTTCTCTCCCCCTACTTCAGTGGGGGGACAAAGGGGGTCAGAGTCAGACGAATGCCGGAATCCTGCGGCGTGCAGGCATCAAAGCAAAGCACCGCCGAAGTGGCGGTGCTTGCAGGATTACCCGCCGAGGGGCAATCACAAGTTGTGAAATTTCGGGCAGAAAATCAAGGCTTCTTGCGACTGGCCGAATTCAGTTCGTTCAATGTTCCATATTGCTTGGGATCCAGCGCGGCGAGGCGAGCGAGCATTCTGTCACCAAGCGGGCTTGTAATACTGAATTGAGTTGAAAGATCATAGCAGCGCACCAATGTGCTGTATTCTTCTGACGAACAGGATGTCTGTAACTTGCTGAACTTTGTTCGCAGGTCGCGCGCTTCATCATCATTTGATCTTGCCAAGCTGGTCACACACACCTCAAGGTAAGTCTGCATGGTCTCGCAAAGAGAGGCATAGTCTCCGTAGAACGAGAGCATTGCCTCATTCCAGTATTGCCGCGTCTCAGTAGTTGGACGGCACTTCTGAAGTGCGGTGTACAACTCGGTTGCAGCAGCGAGACCGTGCTCCGCATCTTCCTTCGCCAAAGCATACTGGTTGATTACGGATTCCGTGAGGGTCTTCGCCGTCTCAGGTTTATTGGATCGCGTGTAGGCTGCAGCAAGTCCGGTCGCGCTTGACTTCAGAGCGTTCCAATCACTGCGACAGAGTATTTTCATTTCATCAAGAATCGGACGCATGGCAATATCCAACGTCGCACGCGATTCCTCCGCCTCATTTTTCAAACCCACGCGATCGGCAAATTCGAGCGACTGCTGCTTGTACGTCAACGCTTGATTCAGAACAGGAGTCACACAGTCTGTAAGTAGCGCAACGCGATCCGCGCTTGTCTTACTCGATAAATCATTGGTTACAGTAGTGCGTTGCAGATCAAGCGCCCACGCAAACAGAACATCGCCCTGCCCCGATGTCAATTCAAAGGTCCTGTTCGTCGCATAACGCTCAGCGCGCCCATTCTCGCGGGACTCCGAGTGACCTCTTGCCTGTTCAGCGGCACGCGAGTATGCTGAAATAGCGCGTGTGTACTCCGGCATCGCGTCCGTATAGGGCGACTGATCCGTTGCGAATCCCTTGGAATTGCAAGTGCGATATCCATCCTGTAACAGCAGGTCCGCAAACCGGCTGCACACGTCACCCGTTGCATTAAGTGAGCGCGCCGCGAACTCCGCATCCGTGAGCATCACCTGCTCATATCCCTTGGTCAATTCCTCAACCTGACGTCGCACCTGCTTCTCTTTGAATGGTGCGCCAAAAGCGGTGGTCTCCTCAAATTCGCGGCGGTTTCGTGTCTGAATCTGCCAGAGCGCTTCCGCCGCCGATTCCATCACATCATGCTGCGAGTATTCCGGTTTCTGCCTGTTCTTCTGAAAGGTCGTCCATGCCAAAGAGTAGTTCTCTTTTGCATCGGCCTCATTTCCCTGCGCCGCGCTGATTGCTCCCAACAAGGTTCGCGCCGTCACCACTTGCGGCAATGTCGGATAGCGCAACAGAAAAGTCCGCAGGTTTTCTTCGGCATAGCCCGTATCGCCGTTCTTGAGCGAAACATCCGCCAGCGTCAGCATCATCGGCGCGTTCTGTTCGGGAGTCGTGGTATTCTGCAAATACTGTTTGCCGGTTGCGAGCGCTTCATTCCAATGTCCGGCATCACGGTAGATCTCGAATGCCTTCTGATAGTAGGTCAACGCACCAATTGTACGACCAAGCTTCTGCGCCAGAGTCAGAGTGAGGTCAGCGCCAAGCAATGGATTCTTTCCATTATCCGTTAGACAAGTCCAAGCCAGTTCATAAGTCTGCGGAGTGAACTCGGATTCCGGATAGTCAAGCAGTAGTCGCTTGGCCGTCGCTG
Source organism: Calditrichota bacterium (assembly GCA_020057985.1). Lineage (GTDB taxonomy): Bacteria > Electryoneota > RPQS01 > RPQS01 > RPQS01 > JAGVEU01. Next base: position 2,823 of record JAGVEU010000283.1, read on the forward strand.
CCGCAAGTACGGTATTTCCTGCCACCTTCTGCAGCCGCGCCGCCGCAGATAACGCCTCCGGAACTAATGAGGAATGTGGATAGGTTTCCACTCCCCGCAGCAACTCCGTTGCTAACGTATTTGCTGTAGCATTATCTGTGTTATGGGTAGCCAGAAACTCCCTTGCAGTCTGAAGAGTTCCGGTCAGATCGGTGGTTGGCGCTGCCCACGAAAAAGAGAGACAGCAGATCAGCCCGCCGATCAGGTACGATGTTCTAAACGACATTATAGCATCCTCACGTTTGTGTTTCATGGAGAAAAACGGCAACGTGAAAGCAAGCAAACGATATGCCGACCGTAGGGGCGGGTCTGAATCAAATTACAGGCGGAACACCGAATCGAACAAACGGAGACCCGCCCGCAGCCCACCCTTTTCAATTTTCAGTTTTCAGTTTTCAATTTTACTCGCCGTGGCGGGTGTCCTCACCCGACCGGCATAGCACGCACAAACATGACCGCGCCGTCGTAGCCGCAACCCCCCGTGGTTGCTCGCATACTGTGCGTCAGAAAAGGATTCCCGCTTTCGCGGGAATGACAGGATGAATATCATCGCTCATTGGTTAGCTGTATGATTGTGAGTCAGACCTGTTTGTCATTCGCGCGAAAGCGGGAATCCACACTCCCAAGCGAACATATAACGGACAAGATTGCATTATGCCTCGGCAAGAAAAAGGAGGCAATATCTGATTGTCTCGTGTTCATCAAATGAAATATTGGATTTGAAAATCCTGCGGTAGGGGCGGCCTAAGGTCTTCCGCAGCTCGCCCGTGTAATTTATTTCGAGGTCGTCATTTCCTAACGGTGATCCTGATTTCCGCGTTTCA
>JAGVEU010000465.1 GCA_020057985.1 Calditrichota bacterium
CGGGTGTCGAACAATCCCCCGCGAGATTCGATCTTCATTGCCGACACGATCTATACTGTGGCCGTCAAATTTGCGGGGGTTGTTAATAGCTTGGGCAAGTTTGCCGTGCTCATTTCTCAGGATGCTCAGGGGCCGGCAATTAGTTTTGCGGCAGGGGGACTGCGATTTACAAATAACTCGATTCTTCCCCGCAAGCCGGAGGTCTACGTAAACTTGATGGATCTCGGGGGAATTGACCGGGGCGCCGGCAAGTTCACTCTGACTCTTGACGGCGACACGGTTTCTGAGGCGGAAATGGTCTGGTCCGATACCCTTGAATCCGGCGGCAGCATGTCCGTGATGATCCGACCCGATTTCGAGCCCGGAGTTCACACGATCTACGCCAGCGCCACCGACAATTCAGGAAATTCAGGAACCGCTATGGCGAACTTTGAAGTGCGCGGGGAGTTTGGAATTTCCTGGGCGATCAACTACCCCAATCCGTTCAAGACAGCAACGACGATCTCTTATTTGCTTACGGACGTGACCAGCGACTACGTTGAGGTCAAGATCTACACGGTGTCCGGCAGACACATTCGCACCCTGCGGGAGTTGGATCGCGTCGTGGCCAATTATCGCTCGCTCGTGTGGGATGGTTTGGACGAGAAAGGTGATGCGGTTGCAAACGGAGTTTATTTTGCCCGCGTGAAGGCCAAACAGCACGATCAGGAAGTGGAGAAGATCATTAAGCTGGCGAAGGTGAGATGAGCGGGAAAATCCAAAATCCAAAATCCAAAATCCAAAATCGAACCGGAGGCTTTACACCATACTGTCTCTGGATCGCTCTGCTTCTCCTTGTCTCGCCGGCGCTTGCGGCTAAGTATGCGGGGGAGTTTCTTGAGATCGGGGTAGGGGCTCGCGCAGTGGGAATGGGCGGGGCTGTGACTGCCTATATCAATGATGCCTCAGGTTTTTTCTGGAATCCAGCAGGAATCGGCTATGTGGAAGGCTTGCAGGTCTCCGGCATGTATGCGGATCTGTGGGAAGGGCTGGCTAACTATTCAGTGGTCGGTGTCGCATTGCCCGTGACGGGAGCCGTGTTCTCTGCCAACTGGGTGCGACTGGGTGTGCCGGATATTCAGGAACATCCCAACTACGATCAACTGCTTTCGCGACCCGATTCGCTGCGCTATGTGGTCGTGCATGGCGACACGGTTCACTACAACTCCGTGCAGGAATATCTTTTGGCTACAGACGGCGCGCCAACGGGGGTCTTTTCCGATAATGAGTCCGCAATCTTCTTGTCCTTTGCCAAGTTGAATAAGTTCACGTTTGATCTGGGCTGGTCCTATTTTTCAATTCCAATCGAACTTCCCATCGGCGCCAGTCTCAAGATTGTCAATCAGAGTCTGAAGGGGAATTCGGGGAACGGGATCGGGGCGGATTTCGGAGCGCAGATTCGCGTGGGTTTGAATGATATTTTCTATGAGAAGTGGAAGGCAAGATTCGCCTACGGATTCAACTATCAGGACGCGACGAGCACGGCGGTGGACTGGGGGAATAACAACAAGGATGCTGTGCCCGCGAATTTCCGCCAAGGGATTGCGCTCACCCAAAAGCTCCCGGGGCCCGATAATAAAATCACCCTCAGCTATGATTATGAGAAGCGCTGGGAGTTTACCCGCCACTATGGTGTGGAGTATCAATATGCGAAGCTCTTATCGCTGCGGGGCGGATTTTGGGACGATGAGTGGACGGCGGGGGCGGGAGTTTCCATGTGGCGCATCACGGCGGATTATGCCTATCGTTTCCGCGAATTAGGCGCCACGCATCGTGTGAGTCTGGCGGTGAGGTTGCGGTGAGCAAACAAACACAGATCATGACCGGCAAGGAAAAAGCCAGAGCTAAGCAATCTCAAATTGTGCAAGGACCGCTTGCACAATTGACCGGTTTGCCCACAGGTTATCAAGAATTCGTGGCTAACCTAAAAGCTCAGATTGCGTCAGCCCAAATCAAAGCAGCAGTTTCCGTTAATCGCGAATTGATTCTCTTGTATTGGAATATTGGTCGGCAGATTCTCGAACGGCAGGAAAAGGAGGGTTGGGGGGCCAAGGTCATTGACCGCTTGGCAGATGATCTTCGCCACGCCTTTCCCGAAATGAAGGGATTTTCGGCACGTAACATATTGTATATGAAACAGTTAGCGAATGCATATCCAGAGGAGCAATTTGCGCAGCAGCTTGCTGCGCAAATTCCCTGGTTTCATAATTGCGTTCTGTTTGACAAGGTAAGTGACTCAGCTGAGCGCGAGTGGTATGTTCGACAGACCATTGAACATGGTTGGAGTCGTAATGTTCTCGTTCATCAGATCGAGGGCAGGCTGTATGAGCGGCAAGGAAGGGCGGCTTCAAATTTTGATCGCACCCTTCCGCACCCGCAATCCATCGCGTGAGTCTGGCGGTACGGCTGTGGTGAAATCTATCGTAAGCCGGTCGGGTGAGGACACCTGCCACGGCGAGTTCGTACTGCTTCTAAGAAGGACTCGTGCATTCGTCTGACGCTGACCCCCTTTGTCCCCCTACTGAAGTAGGGGGAGACAAGATTGCAACGATCGGGTAATGCAAGAAAGTAAGAGACATACAAACGTATTCATCAACAACGGAGTGCAGCTTCTGAAACACGGGTAATGGTCTTTTCGGTCTTATCCCCTATTCACAAATTGTTTAAGGAGCTTATCATGATGCGCCGACTGATGCTCGCGCTGCTGCTGTGTTCGACAGTGGCGGTGGCGGATTTACATGACCCGAATAATCGGGCCGACTACCTGATTGTCACAACGAACGAATTGATCCTGTCTTACCCATGGATTACGGAACTTGCCCTTTGGCGAGCGGATCACGGACGAATTCCGATGGTTGTATCTATAGAGGAGGTGTGGAGCGAATTTGGCAACAACCTCCCCTCGGATACCGCGTTGAAAACGTTTCTGCATTATGCCCGGCTGAACTGGCAGCCACCGTAACTGAAGGACGTGTTTATTATCGGATTTCATGACGTGGTGCCGTCGCATGTCGTGCGAGACTCGATGTGGTCTCCTGATTCGACGTGGGATCATTATTCATATCTGTCTGATCTGTATTATTCCTTGGATCCCGATTCAGCGAATCCCGTTCCCGTTCTGGGGATTGGCAGACTTCCGTGGAGTCCTTCGCAATCGCCGACGTTACCGAATTTCTTTGCCAAGATCATGACCTATGAATCTGCGCCATCTGAGGCATGGCAAGCTCGGGTTCATCTGATTGCAGACTCCACACAGCAGTTCAATTTCGGGCAAGATTTCAGTGAACCGCTTGCCATACTGGTACCCGCAGGCTATACGATCGAGCGCGACTATCTAGATTTTCCACCCGGACACGAGTGGCACGGTGATCGCAATGAGGTGCTGGCGAATCTTCAGGCAGGCAGTTTTTTGGCAAACTACTTCGGATATGGCAGCGCCGAGCAATGGTCAGAGACTTTACAACTGAGTGCAACAGCCTTTGACAGCCTCACCAACGGTGAGCGGATGCCGATATTCAGCAGTGGTGGGACAATCGAAATGACGGAAACGAGCCTTGGTGCCATTCCTGCATCGCTGCTGTTCAATCCTAATGGCGGAGCCATTGCCTACTTTTCGCGCTCGTACTATGCTTGGGCTAATGCAAGTATTGCTTACGGTCGCAGCATTTTTCGCCAAGCCCTGTCAGACTCCGTGCATACTGTAGGTGACATTTGGCGGCGCGCACAGTACGAGTATGCGCATACATTTTTTTGGATGCCAGAATCTTGGTCTCCCTCGCAACAGACCGCAATGGAATCCATGCTCCTAGGTGATCCGGGCACGCGTTTGCCGCAAAGAACGGCTCCCGTAGATGAGCCAGCAGCAAGTCTGCCCAATGACATGCGGCTCGAAGCGAACTATCCGAATCCGTTCAACGCGACCACACGGTTGACTTATCGCTTGGATCGTGCCGGGCAAGTCTCGCTCAAGGTCTTTGATGTGTTGGGACGGGAAGTGGCCGTGCTGAGCAGCGGAATGCAAACCGCCGGTGAGCACACCATCTCATGGGATGCCAACGGTCTTGCCTCCGGTGTCTATTTTGTTGTTTTGCAGTCCGGCGACGTCCGCCAGATGCAGAAGATGGTGCTGCTGAAGTAGGGATGAAGGATGAAGGATGAAGGATGAAGAGAATAACTCCTGATTTCTCATTCTGGCCTCATGAAGGTATCCGGTTTGACGAAAAAAAATGTCAGCTTTGAAATACATACATGCCTTGCTGGTGACCCTTTGCCTGTTCATGGCGGGCTGCGGTGAGGACTCGACGACGGTGGATGATACTCCGCCGAGTACGCCGGTGCTATTGCCGCGCTCGGCGGACAACATCTATCCACAGCGCGGGATTCGGCCTGAGCCGTCGTACTCCGATCGCAACTACTGGGTTCATATCGAGTGGCTGAAAAATCCCGAGCCGGACTGCGCAGGATATCGCGTTTATCGCACTGGAGAGTGGGACACGCTGCCTAACGGGGATCTAACCGGAGGCCAGATTGTTACAGACCTGCGAGTGGGAGTGACCATTCAGGACACGGATACACTAGTATGGATAGATCACGGCGAAACTCCGTCTAACCTTGGCGCCAATCTGTGTGCGCCGAATCCCAGTGATGGCAAAACGCGCGGCTATTATTGGGAGATCGAGGCTTACGATGAATCTCTGAATATTTCGCGGCGCTCGTCTCGGCACTATTACCGGCTGCTCAGCAATCCACAAAATCTGCAGGTGATCAAACAAGCCGACAGCCTTTACAAGCTGTCGTGGCAGTATGACCCGCCGCCCGATGCCTATGTCTCTTACTACATGCTGCGCGTCTTTCCTGAAGCGATCGGTCCGGACTCGGTGATGTGGTATCAGCAGGCCTCGGTCTTTGGTGCGGATAATTTCATCTATTTGAACAACGACGGCAATGCGCGACCGTTTGTTTCCGGCACAACCTATCGCTGGCAGCTCAACGTGATTGCCGACCAGCCCCGTCTCGAGCATGCCTCCGGACTTGCCGGCGCCGCAGTGTATACGACATTTGTGTATCAGAATTAACAACCGAAGTTCTCGTGTGTCACCTCGACACAAAGGAGCTTTGCGCTGAAGAAGCAGAATTGCAAAAGTAACACGAACAGATCTCAAAGAAGATCACAGAGTGTTTCTGTCATCGCCGCGGCATGTTTCCGAACATGCCCGTCTACTGCAATCCGGAGGGGCACATTCGGAAATGTGCCGCCGCGAGTCTGGCTCCTCTGATTTTTTTGAGATAAGTTCACCGATCAACCATATCCGGTTGGTTTAAGTGCGTTTTATGAAGGGCAATGCCGATGCAAAGAGATTTTTCTAACCAGCAGAGAAGACCATTCAGAGCCATTTTCATTGTCCTGTTGGCGATTCATGTGGCGCTGATTATGCCCGCGGTTGCCCTTGCTCAGGATACGACTCCCGGAAAGGTCCAGCCGAATCAGGGTTCGCTCAAGAAGGCGGGTGAAAGCAGTCCCTATTATCTCGGCTCACAAAACGAATTGCTGATGCGGGTGAATATCTGGGGTC
>JAGVEU010000065.1 GCA_020057985.1 Calditrichota bacterium
ATAAGAAGCACGGACGATACTATCTTGCAGCGGCAATAGTGGTTGTTGCAGTCTGGATTGTGCTGATGTCTCAGATGCGAACACAGGACGAAAAACCAGAGAGTCAGAAGCAATCGCTATCCGCTGGAAACGCCGCAGAATCACGTCCCGAATTCCGCTCTCCGTCTTCAGATTCCGCTGGTGGAGAGTCTATGAATGACGCTCAGGCCACAGTCCCGGCAGTCACGCAGAAGGTCATTGCGAAGGAGCCGGGAATTCCGAATGAAACCCAAAAAACTCTCGGCGAGCAACTGAGAATTCAACCCGTTCTTACAACTCAGGTCTCTGACAGCGTGGATCTCTATTTAACCACTGAGCCATGGGCGCACATCTTCTATCATGGCGAACAACTCGGAACAACGCCGCTTGCGGAACCCTTGCGATTGCCCGCAGGAGATAGAGACTTTGTACTTCGCAATCCGGCCTTTCCACCCATTGATCTAGACCTAAACCTGAGCGGACAAACGATGCGCAAGCAAGTCAATCTCGCCGACTATGTTGCACTGGTGAAAGTCATCGTCAAACCATGGGGTGAGTTTTACCTCGACGGCGAGCGTATGGGAACGACGCCGCTGCCCAAGCCGCTCTACGTGTCACCGGGTCGTCACATGGTGAGAATCTCGCATCCCGAAATGAATGCAGTCTCTCAAGAGTTGGTTACTGTAGCAGGCGAGACGCTGTCTGTGGAAGCTGATCTGACGCAAAACCAAATCACCGTGCGATCGCAATGAAACTGCATGTGATTATTCTGCTGCTGGTGAGTCTCGCATCTCTTGTATTTGCCGAGCAAAGCGAACTCCTCAAGCTCGACTCTGCTTTTGTCAATGGCGAATACGAGAAAGTGGAGTTGCTTGCGCTACGGATTCTGCACAGCGCCGACACGCTTCGGAGCAATGATCGTGCGCGAGTGAATCTGACCACCGGATATGCGCTCATCATGCTTGATCGCGAATCAGATGCCCGAGAGTATTTCAAACAAGCGCTCGATGCAGCGCCTGAGCTTAACTTGGATCCAATCCAAGTCAGTCCCAAATTCAAAGTTATCTTTGATGAAGTCAAAGCGTCCTATAAGCGAAACGTGACGCCAATGATTTCAAAAGGTTCAGGTTCATTGGCCAGTCAGAGCATCTCGCGGCCAACGCACAAGGCTCTACTTCTGAATCTAATCGCTCCCGGCACAGGGCAAATCAATGAAGGACACACTTTGCGCGGAGCTTTCTACTTGGGAGCGCAAGTTCTCTCCGCGGCTTGGCTGATCAAATCTCTCAGCGATGTCCACGACTCTCGCGAAGCCTATCTTCACGCCACAGATTCCACGACAATCTCCGCGAAATATGATGTATATAACTCCGATCATCGCATAGCATGGTTTGCCGGTATCGCCACGGGCATTGTCTACCTCGCTACTCAAGCCGACCTGATCTTATATCGTCCCCAAGGCGAGCAGGCGGTCAAGCTCACCTTCCTCAGCGGTAATATCGTTGGTCTTTCAGTGAACTGGTGATCTGCGCACGATGTGCGCACGCTTGGGAATCATAGTTACATGTTTCGGTACTGCCCTTCGACTTTCGTCGTCTAATCTATTGTTAATTTTATTGTTAGTTCTATTGGCACAGCCATTGCTATAACATTAGCAGTAATTTTATCGTGCAAACAAGCTAAATTTCGGAGAAACAATGTTTAAGAGAATTTTCATACTGGCAGTTGTGTTACTGTCGGTATCTGCCCTTTGGGCGCAGCCAATGCACTTCGGTGCAGTCGAGGGTACAGTTTCACTAACGGACGGAACACCCGTTGCGGGAGCACATGTGCGGCTGTGGGACAATCGCCATAGCGAGCCTCTTGAGACCATTACGGATGAAATGGGTGCATTTGCCTTTGCCGAGGTAATGGTCGGTTGGTATGAGAGCGAGGCGCGTCTTGAAGGATATCCAGATGCTGAGGACTGGATTTTTGTCGCAGCGGAGCAAACCACCACAGTCAATCTCGTTCTCGGCGGATCGCTCGATGAAGTGGGCAGTGTGGCCGGTCTGGTCACGACTGAAGCCGGTGCGGTTGTCGCGGGAGCGCGTGTCAGGCTCGACGGTGGAAGAGACCCGATGCACGGACATGGCATCCATCTCCAGACCACAACGAACGACGCGGGTGTCTTCACCTTTGAAAACGTTCCCGTGGGTGGATACATGGTCAGCGCAATGCTCCGAATGCACGGCTTTGCCGCCGCACCGATTGAAGTTGCAGCCAACCAAGTTACCAATGTGACCCTTGTACTTCATAGAGGCCATCATCATCCCGGTGACTCGCTCACGATCGTTGAGCTTGCCGGAATTGCAATTGTTGTGGAAGCAGACAGCAACCATCATCATGCGCGTTATTTCATTGACATAGATGCTGACGGCGCGGCGGACTATCGTCTCGCTTTCGGGCCTCCGTGGTATGAGCCGAATAGTGGTGCGCATCGTCCGATCAACGGCGATGAAATCACGATTGTTGGCGGGCTTTTCACCTATACTGAGCCGTCGGTTGTTGTTGTCTTTCAGATCAATGGCCTGTTCTGGCGTGATCCTCGTCATGGACATGGCGGACATGGTGGCGGTGATCATCACGGCTGCAATCCCGACAGCGTTATGCGCGTCGAGATGGAAGGCATTGCCATGGTACGTGCCGGCGGAATGCACGGCGGCGATGTGGTGCACTACGGAATCAACACGGACGACGATGAGGCTGCGGAATTCATTCTGGACTTTGGTCGCTCGGACTATGACCCGGGTAATGGCGCTCAACGTCCTGAAGCAGGAGATGAAATCACGATTGTTGGCGGACAAATCTACTGCCCGAATGCCCCGATCCTAATCGTGATTGTCTATGAGATCAACGGCATGTTCTGGCGCGAGCCGGGCGACACACTGGGCTTTGGTGCGGAGACACCGGAAGCAGCCAATGAGCCGGTCTATCTTGGCAGCCCGACGACTTATCTAACGGCGAAGAACTTCCCGAATCCGTTCAATCCGACCACAACCATCAGCTATTCAATCCCAACGACAGGGGATGTGAAGGTGTCCGTGTTTGATGTGACTGGCCGCGAAGTTGCCGAATTAGTGAACACCTATCAGAATGCCGGCAGCTACGCTGTGCAGTGGAACGGCAGCCATCTCGCTTCCGGAATCTACTTCTATCGCGTGAACGTTGGCTCGCTCAGCTTCACCAACCGAATGATTCTGATGAAGTAAACTTGGGTCCCTTGAAACGGACAAGCAGAAGGGCAAGCGCAAGCTTGCCCTTTTGTATCTTTTTTCCGTCCGTTTCAGATGGAAAGAGGGTAGGATCTCGCGAAAGAGAGAACCAAGGCTCACGCAAGTCGCGTCCGCCGCGGAAAGAAGTCTATCTGTCCAACTACAACACTCTCGAAGAGGCACGGACCCGTATGCCCCACTTCATCGAAGATATCTACAACCGCAAACAACTACACTTGGCCCTCGGCTATCTGCCACCCGTCGAGTTCGAACTTAAACAAAAACAGTATCAAACCCGCCCGCACGGACTATCGTGACACTTCCAACTGTCCAGTTTTGGGGTAAAGTCCAGTCAGAATTCATTGGCCACTAAGGTAGAATTCTCGCTTGCACTCCACGTGAATTTGTATTACATTGGCCGTTACCCTCCCAGCCTGTTGACTTATTTAGAAAGAGATGCATATTATTGTGGCGAGTTCGTTTGCACAAAACAGGAAGTGGGAAGGTTATCTTTTGTCGAAAACCAAAATTCAATGAGGTATTATCATGGCTTTTAGTCCAACTGTTACGCTTCAGGATAAGAATGGGACAGTAAAGAAAATAAGCGCAGATAAGGTTATGCGTGATATGTCCAATGACGCTATGTGGTATTCAAGTAGCTCTACATTAGTTGCGTCTGTGCCCTTAACTCTCTCTAACACCAACAAGGAATGGGCTATTTGGCAACGAGGAAATTGGATTAAGATTAAGTTTGAAGCTGATTCCGGTTTTGCTAATGGACAAGGACTTAATATTACAACCATCAACACAAGGTGGTCGGTGGACGCTTTGCTTGGAACAGTATATATTGTTCGCGCGCAGAATATTGATTTGGCTGACTCGAAAATCGATATCTACGCGAATGCGAACCGCATCACTGCATCGGTGGGAGATCTGCTGTACGACGGTGATGCAATACTTTGCTCCTCGACTTCAGCATTTACGATCAAGATAGAAACGCCATCAGATGCGCTGGTGGCCTACGACGCTTATGGAATCGTCCAAGCAGGTATAGCAGACAGCTAAATAAACATCAGCAAAGCACAAATAACCAAGGATCTCTGAAATGCCTATAAACCCAACGATATCAGTTACTGGGAAAAGTGGTGTTGTTAAGAAGATGAACGCCGCTGATATCTCGCGCGACATGCGTGCCGACGCCATATGGTATTCAAGTGGCGCAACAACGATTGGATCTGTTCCAACAGCACTTTCTAATGCGAACAACGAATGGATTGTATGGCAGAAAAACAACTGGGTCAAGATACAAATGGATCCAGATAAAACAGGCGGAAATGGACAGGGCTTTAATGTGGAGGCCCATTTGGCAAAGTGGACGGTAGACTCTGTGACTGGCACAGTCTATATTATTCGTGCACAGTATATAGACATGCTCGGTGACAGATCAACGTTATACTCTAACTCAAATCGTCAAGCAGCTATGGTAGGCGATGCTTTATACAATGGAGATGTTATTCTCTGCGCAGCCACATCATCAAAGTTTACTGTTAAGATTGATGTGCAAACAGAAATGACAGCGTATATTGGATTTGGGATTGTTCAAAATGGATTAGGATAGATACAAAAATCTGATAAGAGTAAAATATAACATCAAGACAAGTGAATACGTTTCGTTTATATCCATTTCCTTATGAAACTGAAAAGGGACATTATCTTTATGACCCTTGCACGAATGATTTCTTTGAGGTTGATGGCGAACTTTACAAAGCAGCATGTAAGGCAGTTAGAAGTCGTAATCCTGGACAAGCATGGAACAAGATCAAACTTCTACCAAGCTCTGCCCGGGAACTAGAAGAATATCGTTCTAACGGATGCTTATGCGCCTCTGAGGTTGAGATTATTCCTTTTCCGACGATTGAAATGTGTTGCTCTATTCTGCCTGAGAAGTGGAGAACCCCCAAGACTGTCACCATTGAAGTCACTGAAGACTGCAATTTGAAATGTACATACTGTGAGTATAGCAATGATGGAGGTCATAGAAGACTTAGAGGTCATAGAAGTGCAACCATTGAGTCAATGAGAAAGGCAATTAAATGGTTTCATGACAATAGCGATTTAGGGGAAAGCAGGGGAATATCTTTTTATGGTGGCGAACCATTTTTGTGCTATCAAGAAATACTAGAAACTGTGGATTATGCTCGGAGTCTTTGCCATGACAAGGAAAAACTTCGTATATCTGTAACTACGAATGGAACTATGGCAAATCTTCGGCGAGCGAAACCTTTATTTGATCGTGGCGTGAAACTTCATGTTAGCTTGGATGGAAATGAAGCAACACATGATTGGGCAAGAATTACTCACAGCGGATTTGGAAGTTTTCAGCTAATCATAAACAATCTTAGAGAGCTGGCCGCCCATTACGGCGATGAACTTGTTAACCACCTGAGCCTCCAAGCCAACATTGATGCAAACTCAATGTTCGATGATCTTGTTGGATGGGAAAAATTACTTGAAAAAGAGCCATACCTAAGAAATGTTGCTAAGCATTTTTCAAGGCGATCATTAAGTGAACTTACAACAGGTAGGTATCAAAGCAGGCCAGTTTCGGATATTCAATCCAAGGCGGAGTATCTTTTGAAGCTTTATATAGATCAGACATTATTACGTGACACTCAAAGGAGTGAACTGACAAAATGGATATTTGACAGGGAACTTGCTGTCATCCACCAGCGCGATACGTCTTCCTTGGCGAACTGCCGAAGAGTATATGCTGGCGGAAGTTGTGTGCCGGGTGCGCTCCGAGTATTTGTATCGTGCAAAGGTAAATTATATCCCTGTGAACGGGTGGACGAAAGGTACGAAATTGGTTCTGTCGAGACGGGGATTGATTATGTCCGAGTAACAAATATTATCACGAAATGGCAACAGTTCTTATTGTCTGTATGTCAAGGATGCTGGGCGATAAGATTTTGTTCGAAATGCATAGCATCTGTCTCAGAAATTGAGGATTGTATGACGATCGACAATGTTAGACTGAATTGTCAAAATATAAGATCATTTTGGGCGCAGAAAATTGTATTATACACTTTGTTTGCTGAGCAGGATATTGGTCTGTTAGATTATTTTAGCAGGGCACGCCCGATCTCCTCATTTTCTGAGGGACACAAACAACCAACGCCATCCCTAAACGAGTAAGGAGCTCGCTGTGATTAGGAAACTATATCTTTATGACACACCTGTGGATACTTCTCCCGGAGGTGATTCTCGAATATCGGGAATTGGCTGCTATCATGGTAATCAATTATGTGGTGGTTGCGCGTGCACCTGCTGGGATCATGGTGATGCAGCCGTGTTGGAAATTAATCGGCAAAGTACAAATTCTCACCAGCAGGAGACTGCTTCCGAACTAGTTGGCTATGCATTTGTCTACATGGGGTCTTCACTCGCAGGTGCTTTTACTGGATTTGCACGAAGGCGTTAGCGAATTTAGCATTCAGAATGCCACTTGACTATGCAGAGATTAATAAAAGTGTGGCTTGTATTTGCCTTATTTTTGTCGTTGGCGTATGCTCAGCCTCATCCGGACACGCTTTGGACATATGAATATCCAAATTCCGGTCTCGATCAGCCTTGGTCTGTTGGTGCAGGTGTCGATAGCGGCTATATAGTTGCAGGGTGCCTGAGTTGCTTTTCGTCAAGCCAAGTTGGGTGCGTAATACGGCTTACCCCCAACGGGGATACCCTCTGGACTGCACGACTGGACTCGGTGTTTCTCTTCTCTACAGTCCGAAGCGATAGTAGTTATGCTGTTGCAGGCTTCATCTATGCGCCAAGCGGCCGCTCCCATGATGCCTTTTTGGCTCTCATAAGCGATAATGGAACTGTATTGTGGAGTCGTGCATATGGCGGGAATCTTCTTGACAGAGCCAAGGGAATAACTCGACTTACCGATGATGGCTATATACTTGCGGGTTACTCAAGGTCCTTCTCGACCGATAGCAGCATGCAAGCCTATGTAATTAGGACAGAGAGCAATGGCGATACACTATGGACAAGAACTTATTCAGAGTCAGCATATACAGATCTCAGACAGGTCATCGAAGCGAGTGATGGTGGTTATATTGGCTTAGGTACCACAGGCATCAATGCTGCAGACACGAGATATTGGGTTGTCAAACTCGATAACAGCGGACAAATTCAATGGACACGGACCTATGGCACCGTGGCGTCCGAAATTGCAACTGGAATTGTTCTCGCCGAGGATAATGGTTATGTCATTTGTGGATGGTTAAACCTGCCGGGTGATGCAAATAACCAAATTTATCTCGTGAGAATTAATCAAAATGGAGATACGCTTTGGTCTCGGCTATATGGAGATATCGGAATACAAGAGGTAAATAGTAGTCAAATTATCTCAACAACTAACGGATATGCAATTCTTGGAACACTATTTTCTTCAGGCCAGTCGGGCAGTTTTTACCTTTTGGCAACTGACCTCGTCGGCGATACATTGTGGTCGTGCTCGTATCATCGCAACGGTGAATATGGAACTGCCGCCTGTCAAACGACCAGAGGTAGTTTTGTTCTCGTTGGAACAACATCCGCAGGGGTAGAGAATAATTCGGCAATCTATGCGATGGAAACCGGCCCCGTCCAGTTCGCTGATGCTGGTAGACCTCGCAGAGATATGTCCAAACCGGAGAAAACTGGGCTCTCTGCATTCCCGAATCCGTTCAACCAAACCACAGCTATTACATTCTACGTCGAGGACGAATTTAAGACAAAGATTGCACTATATGACACTTCAGGACGAGAGGTTCGTATTCTCGCTGACAAGATATTTGAGCGCGGTGAGCATATGTTGATATTTGATGGCAGAAATCTACCGTCAGGACTCTATCTTCTACGTCTTGAAAGCGAATCATTGTCTCTATCCCAAAAACTTCTTCTGCTAAGATAATCTATTCGGGTGAGGTCAGAATCCGTTACAGTTTTGTGACCTTCGGAATTTCAAACAGCACGTCCTTGACATTCAAGGGCACAGGCTGATGACAAAATCCTCGCTGTTGGCGGGGGATTTTTGTCTGAGCGAATATGGATATAGGCCATCAAATAGTCGGCTCTGAAAAAGGCTTCAAGTATTTTTAGGTCAAGGGTTTACAGAGCGGAATTGCCCGTCTTCACGTGGAACGCTCTTCTCTCCCCCTACTTCA
>JAGVEU010000016.1 GCA_020057985.1 Calditrichota bacterium
ACGAGGACATGAAGACATCGAAACCTCCGTATTGGTTGGGGATATAACAATACGGACAAGATACGAAAAAATATCCATCACTACAAGTTAACACTCTCCTTTACAATACGATTGTCGCTAACTCAATTGGTGGCGGCATCCAGGGTCACGCCACGGTCAGGTACTGCGATTTTTCAGGCAATGACAACGATGTCTGGGGTTCTTCGCCTTTGGGGTTTGGCGTACTCGACACCATGAATGCCAACGGTGTTCCAGCCGACACGTTCATGAACATTTTCCAGGATCCCATGTTCGTTAACCCGGAGGCTGGCGATTTCCATTTGCGCCCTGGCTCACCTTGCATTGACGCAGGGAATCCTGAATCGCCATTGGATCCAGACACCACTGTTTGCGATATCGGCGCATATGCGTTTCTCCTTTACGTGACTGTTCGCAGTCCGGATGGTAGCGAAGCTTGGATGGTTGGGGAAACAGACACCGTGCGCTGGTTTTCGATAGGTTTTCCCGGTAACGTTCACATTGAATTGAACCGCAACTACCCATCGGGTGCGTGGGACACTCTGGCTGCTAATGAGCCAAACTCGGGAGCTTTCCTGTGGCAGGTTACCGAACCGGCGACCTCACATGCGCGCGTTCGGATTACAAGCATTGATCTCCCGGAAGTTGCTGACACGTCGGATGCAGATTTCAACATTTTCCTACCGCTGACTCAGGTTGCACTTGCCAACCCTGCCAGTGGTTATGAGGCAGCCTATGATGAAGAGGTCAACTATTGCTGGCATCCGGTAGAGGGAGCAACGCTCTATCGAATTCAGTGGGATGACAGCGTATCCTTCTCTGCACCTGAAGAAGCCACCACTCTGACGGATACGTGCTTCGCGCATACGATTGTTCCCAGCCGGACATGGTTCTGGCGAGTTCGCGCAGAGAGCTTTCGTGCTGGTCCATGGTCAGAGCCGGACAGTGTGATCGTAGTCAGGAACCTCTCAGACCAGTGGATTAATACTGCCGGAGGTTCGTGGTTCGATTCGACCAACTGGGATCCACCACAAGTTCCCGGACCATTAGATACCGCGTTGATCACGCTCCCAGGGGAATACACCGTGACCATCAACGGCGGGAACGCTCACATCGGACGGTTGATTCTCGGTAGCGGTCTGCTCGCGGATACAACCACACAGACCCTCTCGGTGAACTGCGCCTTGTGCAGTCTGTTTGTTCACGGCGGCATCGTAATCCACGCCAACGGCATTCTGAGCGTTGGACAATCAGGCTACGTGTCCTTATCCGGATCTAACATCCTGATGCAAGATAGTGGTCAGGTCGCACTCTCTGGCTCCGCGAATCTTAGCATCGGAGCAACAAACACGCTTGAAATCATGTCTGGAACTCTGGACTTGTCAGGCAATTCGAATATCAGCAATGGTGGCATTGTGATTAACGCAGGCGTAATTTCACGCAATGGGGCGGGCGAGAGCACAATCTCAAGTAACTATTGGGATCAAGACGCGGGGAGTGACAGCTCACTGCTGATTAATGCCGGAACGCTCGCCATCAATGCTCCGGACTCAGCGGTTATGGTTTCGACGGTAGTTATTGAGTCGGGTGCTGAGTTGGAAATCCAGAGTGGATTGTTCAAAGCAACTTCCACCATTACAGGAGAAGGCGCATTGACACTCTCGTCTGGAATCGCTGATGTAGCAGGGAATTTTCCCTTCACGGGAACCCTTAATGTCTTGGGTGGCGCAGTAAACTTTCACCCGCAGGCTTGGGTATCCATGGGTTCATTCAGAATTGAGTCCAATGCGAGCTTCACATCTTCTGTGGACATCTTCGCGTCTGTTGTGAACATGAACGGGGGCACGACGAATGCCAACCTCAGTGCCTTCAACCGATACAACTGGACAGCCGGTAGTTTCTTTGGCCCAAGTGAATCGGTCTTTACGATCAATCCCGGCTGTAGCCTTTTTGTCTCTGGCACTGGAGCCAAGAACTTGGATACACGCGATCTGATTATTGATGGAATCGCAAGCATGTCGGGTTCCGGAATCTTTTCATTGCTCAACGGATCGTCCGTCGCAACTAGTCCCAGTTGCACGCTTACCATTGGAGATTCCTTTACGATCACGGGAGCCGCCGACACCCTATATAATCGCGGTCAGATGTTTATTCAGGCACCCTTGGACACCTGTTTTATCAATGTGTTTTTATGGAACAATCCCGCCGGGCGCACTCCCGGGACCATTGATATTCTTGAAAGCAGAGTCCGATGCGATCGAATCAGGAACGATGGCAGTATCCACTTGCACGATCAAGTTCACATTTGGTCCAGCCACGACTGCGTAAACAACGGGCTGATTGACCTGAGCAACGGATCAATCTGGACAGTAGATGATACGCTCTTAAATATGCCATCCGGCAACTTGTCTCTGTTTGGCGATGCGACCATCAGTGGCTTGGGCACCTTAATTAATCAAGGAACAATGTCCCGCGAGGGTGGCGGATTACGAACTCCCGCTAACAGCGTCATTTCAACTATCTTCTATAATGAATCCCAGTTTGACGTGGAAGCGGATACCATGTCTGTGGTAAATGCTGGGGCTAATTTAGACACGATTCACATATTTTCCGGAGCGGTGCTGCGACTCAATAGCAACTTTGACGAAGATTTGAACGGTGGATATATTTGGAATGAAGGGCAACTCGTTCATACGATCAATAACGTCACCATCAGACGCGATGGATCGTACGTTGTTTTAAGATGGAGCCCGATCTCCGGAGTGACGAGATACGATATTTATGCTGCTGCTGGACCAGATGACCAATATTCGATTATTGGAATTATTTATCCCTCAGAACCTCTTGAGTACCCCACTTCAACTACACAGACTAAGCGTTTTTATCGTGTAATTCCCATTTATTAAGCTCATAATCCCACTGCTAAGTTAAGCGACTCAACATGAGGAATAAGGTAAGCGGGCAGCCACTTCTGGCTGCCCGTTAATTATTATACTGAGCGATACCCCCATCTATAGTACTTCTTGAAAGTAGGTTGCGATGCTACTTGCTAAAGCAAGCAATTACTAGCCAGCACCGTCCTCGGTGCTGGTCTGAGATCAGGCCGGAAGCCGCAATCACAAC
>JAGVEU010000003.1 GCA_020057985.1 Calditrichota bacterium
ACGAGGACATGAAGACATCGAAACCTCCGTATTGGTTGGGGATATAACAATACGGACAAGATACGAAAAAATATCCATCACTACAAGTTAACACTCTCCCCGAAAGTAAGTTGGCATCAGGAACCCCCTTAATCCCCCCGTAAACGGAGGGAAACAGATCGGGCTCTCAACTTGCTTTCCAGAATGACTATGACATGCCCTACTGGCGAGAATGACTTGTTTTATTTGCAACCCCCTTTGTATTTCCCCCACGAAGTGGGGGAAAGAAAGACGTGTGGGACGGGCACGTTCGGAAACGTGCCGCGGCAGAAGCTGACTTTCCTGAATGCTTCTTGTTTGTGGGTGTGTTTTCAGCGGTCATTTGTGTTCTATCTCTTGAAGAAATCTCAAATTCTTTTCATGGAACTCTTGACTTCTGCGTCAGGAGGTCTCATGTTATGATGCAGACTCTTGCGGTTAGCTGCCTGTTCTTTAACCTAATAGTTTCAAAGGAGTAGATAAATGAAAGCGCCTTCGCTTTGTCTTCCCATGGCCTATCTGTGCAGAGGCATATCTCTCTGCCTAATTGGTCTGACCCTCTTAGCTTCTGCCACCGAGCCCGCCAAAGACCCCGCCGCCCACGGCCGACGCACTTCCCTGGACTGGGAGCCGAACGAAACCTGTGCCAGTTCGATCGCCATCTGGTCTCTTCCCTTTTCTTACTCCGGTAATACTGCCAACGCTCTGAATGATCGCAGCAACTGTGTCGGCGCATCTTCGCCGGATGTGTTCTTCACTCTGGCCACACTCGGCTGTCAGCAGGTGACTGTCAGCCTGTGCGGATCGAGCTATGACACCGGATTGGAAGTTCGTACCGGAGGCGATTGCCCGGGCGCAACTCAGATTGCCTGCAACGATGATTATTCGGGTTGCGGGCTTCAGAGTCAAGTCAGCTTCTGGATCGGTGGTGGCACCCAATGGGTGTACTATTATATCATCGTGCACGGCTATGGAATGAACAGCGGGCCGTATACAATCAATGCCACAGCCGGCTCACCCCCGTACTATGCCAACGATCATTGCCCCGGCATTGCCATCTCCAGTCTTCCCTACACAGACAACAATAGCACAGAATGCAGGATCAACGATTTCATGAACTGTGTCACGTCAAGTTCAGCGGATGCTGTTTACACGTACACTGCCACAAGTTGTCTTCAGATTACGGTAAGCCTGTGTGGATCAAGTTACGACACCGCTTTGGAAATACGGGAAGGTGGCGCTTGTCCCGGCGCGACTCAAGTGGCGTGCAACGATGATGTGTGCGGGTTACAGAGTCAGATTTCTTTCTGGACGACACCCAACACAACTTACTATTTCATTGTCGCCGGATATGGCACGGCGGTTGGCTCTTATCAGCTCAATGTCTCGGTCACAGGGTTTGTTAATCTTACGAATGATCAGTGTCCCGGAACCGCAGTTACATTGCCATTCAGCGAAACCGGCAGCACGGTTTGTGCACTCCATGACTACACCAACTGCGTTGGATCCAATGCGCCTGATTTAATCTACTCGTTTACAGTTCCTGTGTGCGAGCTTGTGAACATCTCCACGTGTGAGTCGCCAACCCAATATAACACGGCGCTGGAAGTGCGTGGCGGCGGAGCATGTCCGGGAAGCGTCCAACTTGCTTGCAATGACGATGCCTGTGGCTACAGTGGGCAGCAAAGTTTCCTTCAGATTCTTGCCCAACCAGCGGTGATCTACTATGTCATTCTGTCAGGGAACGGTGTACCGCCAAGTGATCGCGGTGCGTTCCGACTGGACATTACCGGCACTCCATTCCCTCCTCCCAATGACCAGTGTCCGGGGACGACGATCAGCTACCTGCCCTATACGGATAGTCATAATACTTCTTGTGCAACAAACAACTACAGCAACTGCGTGTTTCCCTCGTCGAACGACGTCTTTTATGTGCTTCAGAGTTCTGCATTGTGCCGGACCATCACGGCCTCGCTCTGCGGTTCGATGTACAATACTGCCTTGGAAGTGCGTACCGGCGGAAACTGTCCCGGGACAACTCAGGTTGCGTGCAACGACGACAATTATTGCGGGCAGACGTGGACGGCTCACAGTACGACAACCTTTACTGCGCTGGCCAGCCAGACTTACTACATGATCGTGAGCGGAGCGAATCAGAATGGCGGCCCGTACACGTTTAACGTTGACGGGACGGAGATTCCGGCGCCGGTGGCCGACCAATGCCCCGGAATACACATCGGCGCACTGCCGTTTGAGGATACCGGCAATACTTTATGTGCCATTGCGAACTTTGCCAACTGCGTGACTTCCACTTCGCGGGATGTGGTTTACAGTTACACTTCCCTTGGCTGTGAGCAGATTACGGTCAGTTTGTGCGGATCAGGTTTTGATACGGGTCTTGAAGTGCGCTACGGTGGAGCTTGTCTGGGGAATACTCAACTGCTCTGCAATGATGACTATTGCGGCACATCGAGCCAGATCACCTTTGATGCACTGCCCGATACGATTGTTTACTACTTCATCATCTCAGGGTATCAGAATCAGGCGGGAGCCTATAGCATAGACGTTACGAGCATACCTCAGGCTCCGCCATCCGGGGATGTTTGCCCGGGGATTCCCATTACAAATATCTACTACCTTGGGCCGACCTTCAGTGATACAGTATACACGCACTGTGCAGGCGCGGACTATCCCAACTGCGCGGGGGTCGGCACAAGGGACGTGGTGCACACGTTGAATGTATGGCAGTGCAACATCCTTTCCGTTTCGGCAGGAGGATGGGATGCTCAGGACAATGCAGATTTAGAAGTTCGCGCTGGCGAATCCTGTCCGGGCACTACACAGATCGGTTGCAATTACAGTCTATACGGCCAAGGTGGGATTGGCGCTGTCGAATTCATTGCCGAGCCTGGCATAAACTACTACTTGATTTCACATATACGCGGGGCGGGAGCGCGGATTATCACCAGTGTTGGGTTGGGTCTGGGCTGGCCGTACACAGACGACTGCGCTTATTACGGGGCCGTCGGCGTGCCGGATACGGTCATGGGTTCGACGCGCGGTTTGGACCACGACTATCACACTTGTCATGACGCCTTGGGGCATGATGCACTCTACAGGCTTGCACCTCAGACCACGTGCACGGACGTGACGGTGACAGTTTGTTGGGCTTGCTTTGATCCGTTAATTGAGGTGCGCACCGACGATGGCGGGTGTCCCTCCGATGTGGCGATTGCCTGCAATGACGACTCGCTGTGCAACGGTCAGCCGTCCACGGGAAGCATGGTCACGTTTACGGCAGATCCTAATGAAGTCTACTGGATCATCGTAACCAGTTCGGATCATTACACCGATGAAGGCCCGTTCACGATGACGACGAGCAGTATGCCGCACGTGCTGCCTGCCGACCGCTGCCCGGGTTTGGCGATTGCCATCTTGCCGTTTGCCGACAGCAGCTTTATTCAATGCGCGAACAATGACTTGGTTAATTGCGTTCGCGCCGATGGCAAGGACGTACTCTATCGCTACACGTCTCCGATCTGTCAGACGATTACGGCCAACACGTGTGGATCCTTGTTCAACACGGCGCTTCAGGTCAGGCAGGGAACGGTGTGTCCGGGGAATCTTCCTCTCGACTGCAACAACGATTATTGCGGCTTGCAGAGCCAGCTTTCTTTCAATGCAATGGCAGGGCAGACCTATTTCTTTGTGGTTAGCCAAGCGGACACGACGAGTGGGAAGTATTTCCTGAACGTGACCGGCATTCCGCTGACACCGCCTAATGACCACTGCCCCGGGACGGCGATTACATCCTTGCCGTTCGATGACATTGGAATTACTTCGTGCGCCGTGAATGATTATGCTATTACGTGTCGCCCAACTTCCACTGCTCCCGATCAAGTGTATTTGCTCGTTCTTCCATCATGCCAAGTAGTCACGGCGAGTCTGTGCGGATCGGCCTTTAACACGGTTCTGGAAGTGCGCACGGGAGGAAGCTGTCCCGGAACAACGCTTGTGCAGTGCAATGACGACTTCTGCAGCCAGCAGAGTCAAATCACTTGGATGGTCAATGCGAGTCAGACCTACTATCTAATCGTGGATGGGTACGATGCGAGCAGCGCGGGTGATTTTACTCTGACGATTACAGGTCAAACTTGCGCGCCACCGCCGCCTGTGAATACTCTGGTCATCAAGTACGTGACGGGAACTGCGGACAACAAACTGCATTGGAATCGCGTGCCTGACGCAGACCGCTACTATGTCTATCGGGACAGCACGCTGAACGTGCCCCTGGACTTGCTCCATCGCATTGCAGACGTGGCGGACACATTCTATGTGGACTCCGGAATTACTGGCTCACAAGGCAAGTCTTTCTATGTCGTAACTTCCGTGGCGATGCCATAGGGCGAAGTAATTTTCGGGCGTGTTACCAAAATCGTCATAAGCCCGCGCCTTATATTCG
>JAGVEU010000495.1 GCA_020057985.1 Calditrichota bacterium
CTAATATCAGAAGTCGGATTCGGCCAACAATATAGCCAATCGGAACGCTCATGAACCTGTGGCCGAAGCGGGCCGACATTGATGATTCCGTTATCATCACGATAGGGAAATCGAGATGCATTCGAAGCGAGGATCGGAATCCTGCAAACGGAGTAATAGAAGCTATCGTTACAGGAGACCTCAGATACAAAATTCAAGTATGGATCAGGTTTCCAGTCGAAAGGCACATCTGCGCTAATTCCAGAGACGGCAAGCGGCAAATTCGGAAATGATCCTCCATCGTGCTTGGCGGCAACTATGCGAGTGTAAACAATTTGCGGTGCCGACACATTAAATGCCATTTGCGTCTTGTCGAAACCCAGCAAGTCGGGAGACCCGTTTGCATCAAGATCTATCGGCCATTGAAATTCAGTGCTGATACGAGGCGCATTCTCACGAGGAACCGTGTCGGCTCCGAATATGCCTCCGCCGTCAGGAATTCCGTCTCCATCCCAATCAATTCCGGGTTCCATGAAGTCAGGTCCAAGGCGGCGATCCGTTGTGTCTGACACGTTTACATAGCCATATCCTCTCAGATAAATCCAAGTATCATTTGGCTGAAAAACCCCACTCGCGTCCGCCTGACGTACAACAACAGCAGATGGCTCAATGCTGCCACTTTCGATAGTCCACAGCTCCTCGATGTCGGTCTCCCCCACACTGAAACATCGTGCTTGTCCAGTAGCCACAGTAACAAACCGGTTGAAAGGAAAGCTCTCAAGGTTGTAAGGAATCGGGCTTACCACTCTCTGATGAACTACTTCCCTCGTACTAAGCGGAACAATAGAATCGAGATTCA
This sequence comes from Calditrichota bacterium, assembly GCA_020057985.1. Taxonomy (GTDB): domain Bacteria; phylum Electryoneota; class RPQS01; order RPQS01; family RPQS01; genus JAGVEU01. The sequence goes on from JAGVEU010000495.1 coordinate 839, forward strand.
CTTCATACAAAGTGGCAAACTGATTCACAACTGTACCCGTCGCACCGGTTTGCTGAATCCGAAGTATTCGCGGATGTCCGCTTGTTGTCGTACACGGATAATCTGATGCATATTGAATGTCAAGTGGTGCCGAGAAACTCAAGGCGTAGAAATCAGTAGGTTTTCTCACCATCACCAGTTGAGTTCCCTCGAGAAGCAAATCACTCCGTCCGTCACCATCAAAATCAAGATCAGATCCTTTCTTGACTGGTCGAACACCGTGCGGAATCGCACCGATGCGAGTCAGGCTACCGGAGGAATCAGCCATGTACAGGGAGTCGTTCGTGGCAAAGTAGATTTCATTTATGTCGTCGCCATCAAGATCCGAAATCGCCCATTCTGCAGGTGCAGGAAGAGCAACAGGAAAACCAGCTTCCGTATTCACGCTTCTAAGCACAAAACTCATTACCGAATCCACCTTGGAGAAATTCCGGAACTCAAGGAATGTGTAGGCGCCGTCATATAGTCTTGCAGAAGGATAAGTCCGGTCGCTAAATACTACAGATGTGCTGCCGTTTGCGTATTCATGGGAGAGATTCTTGTCATACCAAGCGTCGTCCTGAATTCCCAACTCGGTACCAGATCCGGCTGATGCAAAACCGAACTCTTGCCCAATATCCTGCGAGCCGTCTGCCTCGACGAGATCAACTCCGCGATGCTCTGAATTTGTGTTAACCGAGTTGGTTTCCAATCCGGCTTCGATGACGTCTTCATCAATGTGCCAGAGCAGGATTCCGCTGCCGGGTATTCCAAAATCGTAATGACTGGCGGAGACTGCAATGCCAAACTCGCCGTCCAACTTTGCAAGGCTATCATTGCTGAAAACGCGCAGCCGTTTCTGATTTCGGTCAAACAAATCCACGTAACCAAGCGAGTCAGCATCGGCATCACGATTCTCTGCGAGATAGTATTCACGCGGTGTGACTGGAATCTTGATGATCTTCGATTCGCTTGCCGCACTGAACCTACCTACTTTGACAGTATCACCGAGATTTGACGGCACCACCACTAACGGATGCTCCCAGCCCATGTAGACACGCGACCAAGCATCGGGAAAAGCCGGAACCAGCGCGAGAACATTCCCTGATCCCTGATCCATCATTCCCCAACGGCCAATGCCAGTCCTTCCGGTTTGTGTATCAAACAGGTCTGGCAGTCCAAGCCAATTGCCAAAGAGCTTGACTAGGATTCCATTTAACGAAAGTTCAATCCCAAAATCAAGCGCTTCTTTCTGATTTTCGCTCTCCGGAAGAAGCAAACCGCGATGTACTCCGGGCGGTAGCGGTAATGGTGAACTGTTGTAGGTGCGGAGATCTCGTTCGGATACATAGGCTGAAGGCAAGTCAAACGGAGTGGTATCGTATCCGAGATTGAAATCCTTGCCGACTCCGGCATGAAAAACTACAATGGCATCATAGTTCGAAAAAACCACGTCTGCAGCGGCTGCCGAGCACGATAGTGCAAACAGCTCCGTCAGTCTGCGATTTAGCAGCTCGGTATCCGTGTTGAAGTTGTAATGCCACATCGGATTGTTGAGCTGATATGCAGAATGAGATTCTTGCGGATATACATCCAATTCGGAGAAAGCGATTGCTCCATTAGAAACCGTGCCATAGTAGCTTTGCAGGAAGCGCAGATGATCCATGAAATAATCACGGTCGTGAGGTAGCGGATCAATCACAAGAGAATCAGGAAAGAGCGAAGCGTCCTCCATGAGTCCATTACCTGAAGTGCCAGTGATGTCATCCGCCAGGAATTGGACTCGGATCGCACACAAACGAATTGAATCACCGGGTTGCCAAACTGAGTCGAGCTTCTGGCACGGCGCGAAAACCGTTTGTGCAACGGATTGATCGCACGAAGCTTCCTCGCCGAAAAGAATCAGCAAAGAAGCAACGGCAACAAGCAGCCTCATGAATGAGATCGCGAATGTGCGATTACAGATCAACAGTGAGCGAGTATCTCATGGTGTCTGATAGCGGGTGATTCTGACCCGCGCTCAGATAGCTGAAGTCAAAGCGATAGGAGCTATACTTGATTGAGACACCAAACGTATAGGGAAAAACCTTACCGAGGTCATCGTTCCAATAGCCGCCACGCAGTCCAACCAGATTCGAGTACCAGTATTCCAAGCCCGCGTTCCAAATGATGGAAGGAACCAGATCACCGTCACCCCAAGCGCTGAAGAGAGCCTCGTAGAACTCCTGTGATTTGCCGTTTTTGTCGCGTACCACGAGTTCCTTGTTAACGTCAGATGCGATAGTTAGCTTGTTATAATCTGATTCGATGATCTTGTAGGCAAAACCCAGTTTGAGGTTCGTCGGCAATGGATCTGCCTGCGCTCGGTCAATGTAAGCGACTTTCGGCCCCATGTTTGAGAGATTGGCTCCAATCGAAAGCCCGCCAAGAAACGTAGCTTTGTAGAGTAGACCCACATCCGCCGCAATAGCGGTCGCTGTGCCCGTGCCGGCTTCTTCGCCGGCGCCGCCACCGGGCGATAAGCTGCTGTAGGCCAGTTTAAGTCCCACGCCCATAGACAGCACATTTGGCTCGATTTCAGCGCCATAGGTTCCGGTCACAGCCATCTCATAAGATGAGAAAGTGCCGAGGTCACGATTTTGATCGTCCCGGCGTTGGGTTTGGCCAAGGTTCAAGAAGATCACATTGGCGCCAAACATGCCCCATTCAGGCACTTCGTACGTCCCACTGAGGAACGCGTAGTATAGATCAGACAAGTTGAACTGCGGAAGCCAGCGTGAATACATCATTGTGAATTCACGGCCATGCTGGAATCCGAGGCCGGCAGGATTCCACCACGTCGCAGTTGCATCATCAGATATCGCCACGAAGGCCTCGCCCATTCCAGTGGGACGAGCGCCGGGGGCGATCTTTAGGAACAGCAGGGTTGCCTGACTGACACTTGCGGCCTGCGCAACAAGTCCGGGAATGAATAACCCGAGGATTAGCGCGCATGTCACTAATCGCTTCATGATTCCTCCGATAGGTATATCTTATATGTCATTTGTTTCTGAGCGTCAACGCATGATCACCAGCTTGCCCGTTGCCTCGTCGCTCTGTCCTTGCACGGACTCTGCTTTCACACGATAGAAGTAGACACCGTTTGCAAGCTCATGTCCTTCGCGATCGCGACCATCCCAAGGGACATCGGGATTGCTATTGAATCCAAGCTTCGTACCCAAGTCATCCATTTCATAGAGCATTTTGCCGCTCAACGTGAAAATCTTCAGGCTGACACGACGGGTATCCACACCCGGTGGGAGCAGATAGGTGAAATAGGTACGATTCGTCATTGGATTCGGATAGTTGAGCACATCCTTAATTTTGTACCCCTCTGGTCCCGATGCCGCAACAGAGAAGGCAAGCGTTGTCCTGTTCAGATTGTTGAAGGAGTCCCAAGCTTCGATCACAAGTCGGTGTTCGCCCTGCGAAAGAGGGCCGATGGTTTTCTCAAGTTTTCCGGTAGTATAGCTATTGAGATCGTAGTTGAAATAGGGGGTCAAATCTTCTGTTTGGGCATCGTCAATCCGAACTGTAATTTTGTGCCCGACCGCTCCGGACAGGTTGATTCCAGAGGAATCCGCAAGCGCCACAAACAGTGATGGCGTGCTGCTTACTAAATCACCTGTTCTGAAGGATGGAACATCCATCCACACTCGAATGTTAGGCGGAATGCTGTCGAGTTCACTTGAGGCCTTGTCTGCAATCAGCAAGTGATCTGCGATTCCGATTCCGTCAGCGGAATCCGGCTCGCTGTCACTCTTGCCGTAGAAATACAGGCTGACTTTCGCGTTGCTGCCACCATAGCGAACATCCCGCGGAACTCGAAACGCGATATCGAATTGTCCATTTACCACACTGGCAGTGCCGCGAAAAATTGCATTGCCCGGCAATTTGTAATAGAACGGCGTGGATGAACTGTATGCGCAGGAATCAGGATAGTAATAATTGGATACCGGCCAGTAGTAGGCGGCAGAATCCTCCGTGTCATAGACTCGGGCTTCAATAGTTCCCTGGAAGTCTGACCAGATTTTTCCCTGTCGGCTTTTCGTGAGATGACCTGCAAGATGGAAGAGCGAGAGAGCCTGCATGGTACGTTCAGGAGACGTTACTTCTGCGAAGTACTCCGGTGTAGCCAGTCTCAAGACCGGATCACCCAACACATGATAGAGCGATGAATTGGGTCCCCCCATTCTCTTCCCCGCCACAAGCGCTTCCCCGAAGCTCTTGCGCTGCAGACCGGGCAGGAACAGTTCATGATAGAAGGCATTTGAAAAATGTTCGTTACTATTCACAAAGGTGTAACGCGTAGCGCCAATGCAGGCAACGGCGCCCCCAACCGGATCGGCAAGCAGCAGTTCAGGAAAGCATCTTCCGATAACACGATCGTATCCGCCCCAGGTGCAGGTCGCCGCGACAAAGAGCGGCCATTGACGGGGATTCTCAAGCAAATTCTGATCGCGATCCATGACAAACAGTTGCTCGTCTGTCCAGACCCGTTCATTGCCGTGTCCTGTGAAATTCACAATCAGCGTTCCCCGATTGATTTGTTCAATCAGGTCACGGGTTGCATCAGGCTTGGCGGCTCCCGCCGGAGTACTCCGGAATGGGTAGAGCACCTCGTAGATCTTCCGGAATGTGAAATAATCGGGCAGAATATCGGTGACGAGTTGTTCGGAATAATCCACATGGAACCGTTCGCCACACCTGCCGCTCTTCCACTCGTCATCCGCCGTGAAAGTTGCCGTGTTCTTCCACGGGCCGTACAACGGAGTCGTAGCATACGAGAGGGTTTTCTCCAGGATCGCCTGAAGTTCAGACTCATTCTGCACAGGCCAACGCCCCGAATAGAGTTCCGGTAGTGAACTGTTCCCAAACTTCACAAAATAATCATCCGTACATGTATCGCTGAGTTCCGCCGGTGGCATCCAGTTTCGATCCGTGCTTGAGACAAGATCTCGATAGTCTTCATCGCCGTCTCCGACAAACAGCACATACTTGACAGGAGCATCCGTTCCCGAGATGCCGCGCCATTTCTGAAAGGCGTATTTCAAGAAGTTCCGAATTGCCATTACATCATGAACACCCCAACCAAACTCGTCGAATACGTCACTCAGTTTGACCCGCACCGCCGTCAACGGCTCTTCGGAGTATGTTCGATGGAATTCCTTCAATGGTGCAAGTTGATCATACCAATCATCAAATGTAAGAATGATAATGCCCGCCGAATTTGTTGTATCGCGCAGGCTGGAGTAGTCGGCTGCGCTGGACGATCTGATTCCGCGGAAGGCTGGAGTCAGAAGCCGATTCGAGCCTGCTGCAAAATACCTTTTTGTCAATGTGACGGATGACGAATCTTCGATGGCGTTTCCTCTTCCAAGGCGCGGGAGCAGGGGATTCGTGATGTCAAGCAGATACGAGTCGGCTCCCAGATCGGGTAGGTTGTACTCATACAGCCTCTGTGAACCCTGCGGGGCAGCGAACTCGATGGTTCCCGATGGGCTTGACAATGCTCGCTCGCACTCAACCTCGATGAAGTTGAAATAAATCGTCACCGGAGTCCGATTCTCGATTCGGAACGAGTTCCATCCGGCGAAGAGCACTCCCTGCGGAATAGCCAGGAAAGACCCTGCAACATAGTTCTGCGAAATCAGCGAGTCATTAACATCCACCCTTAGAAGCAAGGTGCCGCTGTAGCGCACGACGGCAACGGCAGTAATTCGTACCCGTCCGCTCAGACCCGTCGCACCGGGAAGATTCACGGAAAGAATCTGATTTCCGTTTGCGTCAATGGATGTTTTATACCAGACAAGTCCTGACTCGATCTGATCCGGAGATGCAAACACAAAGACATCCTCGTCAAGGTACTCCTGACCCGCGACAGA
>JAGVEU010000212.1 GCA_020057985.1 Calditrichota bacterium
GATGCGGATGGGTATGATCTGTGTTGGAGCGTGATCCAAGCAAGCGACGGAGGTTACGCACTGGCGGGTTATCGAGCGCCCTTTGAAGGGGGAAATGCAGATCTCTGGTTAGTTAAGACGGACGCCGACGGCGACACGTCATGGACGCTGGAGATCGGAGGCCCAGAGGACGATATGGCAGCAGTTGTTCGACAACGTCCGGACGGCAAGTATACAGTAGCAGGACATACTTGGTCTTACGGCGGCGAATGGGAGAACGGCTGGCTATTGAACGTGAGCGAACAAGGTCAATTAGAGTGGAGTCGAACTTACGGCTTGACTCTTCTTAATGAGCAGAGTGAGTTTTGGGATCTGATCGCCTTGCCGGGTAATGAGTGCGTTATCTCAGGATCAAATCGAAGATCAGGGGAATCAACGAATATTTGGATAATCAAGGTTGATGTGAATGGTGCCGCTGTATGGTCCAGAACCGTGGGTGGATCCGGTTATGACATCGGTTATGGGATCATTCAAACTATGGATGGAGGGTTCGCGCTGGCCACACAATTCTACTCGTCTCCAACAACTTACGGCTTAGTGAAAGTCGGGAGCTGCGATCCACCTACTCTTTCTTCACCCATCATGGTCATAGCAAGAACGAATTCCAGTATACGTCTTAACTGGGAATCGGTCTCCACTGCAACGAATGGCTGCATCATGTTGGCAGATTCCTATCAAGTGTATAGTGCGGATTCTCTGAACGGTTCGTTTCATCTGATCGCGACAACTGCGGACACGTTCTACGTGCACGTCGGAGTTGTGAACACGAGCGCGAAGAAGTACTATGAGATTCATGCGGTGGTGAATCCGGCGCCGTCATCGGCTTTAGCACCAAACTTGCGCGTTGTGACGCCGTCCTTGTTCAACGATTCGCGTCAGAAGCGCTCAGCAGCAGAATAGCCAGCTTCCCAGAATCACCCTTTTTGCACTGAAGGCAAGCACATGACATGCTTGCCTTCTTCTTTGAGTTTTCGTGAAGTTCTTTTCGACTTGACAATTACCTCTGCGAATGCTATATTAGGTGCAACTTGGTCAATTTTGTCTTTGCTTCGGAGAACAACGTTGCCGATTTCCCTTTCGTCACTCTTTGGCTTCTTGTTCCCCCCTCCATCTCGCTTTTGTCACGGCGGCCTGATCGCTTTCGGGCATCAGAGTCATCTCCGAATATCTCGCATTTCTGTTTCTCAATACCCATATTATACTGATAAGTGTTGTGATTGCAATAACAACAATTGATTATAACGATTCACTACGTAAATGCAAGTCTGGCAACGTTGGTGCACGGGAAGACCTCTTTCGGCATCTGCGGGTAAGATTGCTGTCTATTCTGAAATACCGTCTACGAGGATGGCCGACTGAAGAGATCGAAGACATCCTCCAGGACACCATGACGGTGTTGGCCGAAAAGTTGGATCAGGTTGAGTCAAACCCGGATTTATTCGCATTGGATATTCTGCGCAACAAGATTGGCAATCGAGTGAATCGCCGCCGCCGCAGGATTGAGGTCTCGCTTCATCCAACAGACAGCAGCGATGATAGGGAAAAGGGCAGGGACTTTGATTCCGCAACTTCTCTGATCGCGAGCGATACTGATCTTGCCGGTATGGAGAGTGAGGACATTGCGGAGGCAATTCGGCACGCGATCTGGAAGCTCTCTCCGTTGTGTCAAGCGCTGTTCGCCGCGTTGCTTGATAATCGTTCGGTGGCTGATACTTGGGAATTGATGCAGCACACAGAACAGGGTCTGCCAAGATCAACTTTCGACAAGCGACTTTTCGACTGCCGCAAGAAACTGCGGAAACTTTTGGCACACACGCTCTGATTAATTGAAACGCACATGTCCGACTGCATAAATCCAACCCTCGGAAAGCTCATTTTCCATTTTGAAATGGGGCAACTCGAAGATGCTTCTCGCGACCGCTTTGAAGAACATCTGCTGAAGTGTGATTTCTGCCGCGAGGAAGTTGAGCAGATGTATACCGTCACCAACGCCATGCTCGCGAATCGTGCCGTTATCCGCGCGGGGTTGGAGAAAGATGGGCTCACGTTTGAAGCGCTGAAGAAGCAGCTTGCCAAGGACGCTCGCAGGCAACAAGCCGACGTCAATCAGAAATGGAGGTGGCTTGTGAATCTGATTAGAACACTGAAAGAGCAGCGCATCCTCTGGCCCGCGTTGGGCACAACAGGAGTCGTTGCTCTTGCCGCCGTTGTCTATTTCCTTGTTGTACCGACAGAGATGCAGACTTCGAGTTCCTATGTCCCATACCTCAGATTCCAAGTGTTGCCCTACGAAGGATCCCTGACACTCCGCGGCGAAACTGTCCTTGAAGGCAAGGAGCAGTTTGATAAAGGCATGGAGGCTTATCTCAGAGCCGACTATAAGCAAGCCGCAAAGTATTTGAAAATCGCTGTGGACAAATCTCCCAAACAAGCTGATTGGTGGCTCTACCTTGGCGTCTGTCACTTTTTGCGGAGAGATGCCAAGCCCGCGATCAAGGCGCTTGACAGAGCAGATGAACTTGCGCAGGGAAGTATTCGGATCCGGACTCGCTGGTTCCTCGCTCAAGCCTATCTACTGCAGGGTGATCGCGATAAGGCTGAACCGTTGCTTGAGTGGGTCGTCACTCAGAAAAAGGACTATGCCGACGAAGCTTCAGACTTGCTTCTCCACTTGAGGGATGTGGGAGCAGCAAGCGAGTCTGACGGCGACAAACCCTCTGTCATTGATCCGATTGGAGGTGAAGTGTTCCTGACTGGTTCTACCATTTCGATTATGTGGAACGACGATGACTCGGACCTTGCTAAACAGTACCAAGTCTGGTTGTCCACAGACGGCGGAGTTACATTTCCTAAGCGATTGGTCTCGGAGATTTCTGGCAATGAGATGTCATGGGATTGGGTAAGGGCGGATATCGCGGGAAGCCGCTTATGCGTACGGGTGAATGTTCTGCGGGAAGAGGGTATCGTGTACGGCCTAAACTCGAGAGTGTTCAACATCACCGATGCGCCATCCCTTTCGATACTCACTCCCCACCGTGGAGAGCAATTGCGGTTTGGTTCCACCAAGCTAATCACATGGACAAGTGTTGGCACCACACCATTGAACTACAATTTGGAATTGTATAAGATCGAATCCCCTGATACCTTGTGGGTGAAATCGCTAACAGACAATCTTCCGGGCACAGTTAGGAGTTGGTTATGGAAGGATACGCTGATCGTGGGCGATGAGCCGGAATCGGGTGAACACTTTCTCGTGAAGCTTGTTGGCCTGTTCAGCAGCGGGCAGGTCGCGGATTGGAGCGACGGGGATTTTGCGCTCTTGGCGCCTTCGCCCCTTGTGGTGGTGGAAGTGGGTAGCGACGGAACACCGTGGATCGAAGGGGATAGAATTCCAATTCACTGGCAGTGTACCCAAAGCGGAGTACAAGGGTATAGCCTTCAGCTTTGTGAGACGGAGGAAAGTGAGGGAATGACGCTCGCAAGCAATCTGCCGGCAACTGCGCGCGACTGGATATGGCGGGATGCAAGGCCGCCGGGGACTCACCTGATTCGCGTCATTGCGCACTTACCGGAGGGAAATATGGTGAGTTATTCGCCCTCAGCCTTTGAGATTCAGCGCCGCTCCTATGAGCAGGCGCGCGAAATCGCATCCGCCGACGAAGCCACCCGCGCAGGGACGAACAATCCGACAATTCTCTTACAGCAAAATTACCCTAATCCGTTTAATCCTACAACTACTATTAGTTTTGATCTTACAGAAGCCACAATTGTCAAGTTAACTGTCTACAATACTCTTGGTCAGATTGTGATCACTATGATAGATGGGCCGTTGAGTGCCGGTCATCATTCCGCTGAATTTGACGGCCGACAGCTCGCGTCCGGAATGTATCTGTACCGCCTTGAAGCGGGCGGACAAGTCGTGCAGAAGACGATGATGCTGGCGAAGTAGGCCGAAGCAGAACGTCTCGTGACAATTCAGCACTTGCTCTTTCTATTAGAAATAGCACACTGAAAAATTCAAAGTAAGAAATCCTGTTTTCGTGGAATATATCAAGTAGGACGCATCCCTTAGTCTTAGAGACCCTTAGGTCAAACAAACAAACCAAAAAACGGAGTGAATCATGATTCAGAGAACCTCACTAACAGTGCTCTTGGCCGTTTTGATCCTCTTTACTGCGGCAATCGGTCAAGAAAAGAAGCCACCAACCCCCGGCGAAACGACCGTCAAAGTTCTCGTGCCCAACGGGGGAGAAAAGTGGACTGAAGCCTCTACCCAGATCATCGCATGGGAGCTTTTCGGCGCGGTAACGCTTCAACCCGACAGTGTTCAGATCACCCTCGTCCGCAAGGGCGCTCTGGCGATCGAGAACAACGTCCTGCTCGCGAGCCTCATCAAACCGGATGCCAAGAAATGGGATTGGATGAAAATCGGTCCCATGGAGGAGAACCTCAGAATTGAAGTGAAAGCCTTCTTTCCAGAGAAAAAGACCTCAAAGGATATGAGTGACAAGTCCTTTGCGATCGTTACCGGACAAGACGCAGTTACTCCAAAACCACTTCCTCATGACCCGATGCCACATGACCCGACAATCAAAGTGATCGCACCCAATGGCAGCGAGGCGTGGGAGGAATACTCCAACCAGATTATTTCATGGGAACTCCCCGGCATGCTCGTACTCCGGCCGGACAGCGTCAAAATCGGTCTTGTCCACCGGACTTCAAAGAAAGACGACGAATCAAAGCCAAAAACCACACCACTGGTTACCCTCGTCCGTCCGGAAACCAATCAGTGGGAGTGGACGAAGATCGGCCCCGCTGAGGAGAATCTCAGAATCGAAGTGAAAGCTTTCTTTCCACAGAAGAAGTCTGCAAAGGACATCAGCGACAAGACCTTTATCATTGCATCGAAAGGTGTTACCCCTCCACCGGCTCCTCCACGTTCTGCAGTTACAGTAACTGTGCCGAACGGCGGTGAGAAATTGAAGGTTGGTGCCACAGTAAAAATCATGTGGACGTACCAGATTACTCCCTCGATGAACATCCCTGTTCCCGATCTTCCCCCATCAAGATATGTGATTACTCTGTCCAGAGACGGCGGGCTCACGTACGAAGAAACCATTGCAAGGGGTCTCAACAATACCCTGCGTGAGTATGTCTGGAAGGTGGATGGCGCGGCATCCGAACGTTGTCTCGTTAAGGTCTCGTTAACAGGTCAGCAGAATCCTGCTCTATTTGAGGACATCAACGATTCCTTCTTCAGCATCTCAAGCGATGTTGAAAAGCCGAAAAGCGAAGGCACTCAACACTAAACTGCCTTTCATTGTATCCGCTACATTGAGCGGGGGCACGTTGTCGTGCCCCCGCTTTTTGTATCATTCCACTCCTGTCCTGCAATACGAACGATAACA
>JAGVEU010000263.1 GCA_020057985.1 Calditrichota bacterium
CATTGGGCTGGGATCGCCGACACCAACTTGTTTTCAATCTCGGAGTGAATGTGCCGCTGGAAGGCAAGCCCTTTTCAACGAAATGGCTGAAAACGGGATGGGCGGCAAATCTGCTCAGTCAGGCTCTGTCGGGACTCCCGTATTCGCCGACCACGTCCACCGAGGGCGACATTGTCGGTCAGGAATTCTCAAAAAACAGCCCCTGGAACTACACGACCGATCTGAATGTGAGCCGTTCCTTCAACCTGAGTGGTCTCAAGTGGAAAGCGATAGTCGAAATCCGAAACCTGTTTAATGCCAAGAATGTCCTGGGCTGGGATCGCAACCAAAATACAATTGACACGTATCTCGATGGAAAGCCCGGATACGTCAATGACGCAACAAGACCGAATTACGGACAGAATCCCAAGAGCGGAGCAAACCCCGATGCCTGGGACATTCCACGTCTGATTCGCGCCGGCTTGGCGGTGGAGTTCTAACATGCAGAACAACTTCATGAAAAATCCAAGCCTCAGGATGTTGGGAGTAGCCACACTGCTGTTCGCAGTGCTTGTTTCGGGACTCACGGTCTTCGCTCGTCCGGTCACTGAGCGCGGACCCACCCGCTCCGGCCGCTCCGGAAGGCTCGATGAGGCTGATCGCAACGCCGTCAAGTCGCTCATCATGCATGACATTGGAAATGTGCGTATGACATTGGCCAACTGGGGTGAGTCCGGCAATCCGGACAATGCCGTTGGCTTTAGTGGTTTTGAGTTCCCCATCAACAGCGGAAATGACTTCTTATTTTCCGGCGGCCCGTGGGTCGGCGCCATTGTGAATGGTGAGAAGTTGGTCTCGACCGCGACTGACGGAGACAATGGCACCAATGAATTCTATCCGATTCACGTTCAGACGGTGCCACTCGAAAACCAGACCAGCTCTGCCGATTGGTATGTGACTTCCAAGAACTACGATCGAGACATCAATCGGTTTTATGTGCTGGGGACTAAAGAGCTTGATGACGACAACGACTGGGTTGCTGCCGATGACAAGGACGGCGACGGCAAACCCTCTAAGAACTACGATAGGGGCGGCGGAGCCATCGGCGTTGATGATGACGGCGATGATCGGATCGACGAAGATAGTGTTGCCGTCATAAACGGCGAGTATGTCGAGATTGATGCTGACAACGATGGCAATTACAAAGACACCGGACTTTCGGGTGACATCAACCGCGATGGAAACTGCGCCTACGATCCGGAACCGCATATTGATGAAGATCCCGCCGGAGACATGTCCAACGATTACGTGGATAATGATTTTGACGGGCTTGTAGATTTGGCTGACCCAAATCATGACGGCGACAGGAATCTCGGTTTCGACGACGATGACAACGACGGCGAGGCTGATGAGGATGGCGTTGCGCGAGGCGCGCAGGAGTATTTCTGCGTCTTTCAGGATGATATTGAGCCTTCCTTTGTCGGCAATATGGACGCGGAAGGGCATACACCGTTGAAGATTCAAGTGCTCCAGCGTACATACGCCTTTCCCGAAGCCTATGCTTCGGCCTTCATTCTACTCGACTACAGGATTCGCAATGTCGGACAGCTACCGCTCAAGAACACCTACATCGCCATGTTTGCCGATCCAGATATTATTGCGGCGGGCGAGGGAGGTGATGCCGGCTCATCAGATGATAAAAACTACTACGATGCCGGACGACTCATGGCCGTCCACTTTGACGATCAAGGATCAAAACCCGGAATCTTTGCGATCCGCGTGGTCAAGACGCCCGTTGCGCTTGATCGTCTCAAAGTAACCTTCCGTAACTTCAACCGGCAAGACGGCGGTGATCCGGCTAACAATACCAATAAGTACGATCTGATGGCGTCCGGAGATATATCCCCCGTCGCGCCCGATCCAAAAGATTGGCGCATGTTGATTGCCTTCGGTGACCGGGACAATGATGGCTTTGAAGTCCCTCCCGGCGGCGAGTTGCCCATCACGGTGGCCTACATCGCCGGTTATGATACTGCCGACGCGGGCAAGAATGCCGAGTGGGCGCTTAAGATGTATCTGAACGATTTTCAGGGTCCTTCAGCTCCTATCCCGCCGGAGTTTGATCTTGATGTTTACGAGGATCGTGTTCGTATTCGCTGGGCTCCGAATTCTGAGAACTCCGTGGATGCAATAACAAGCCTGCTCGATTTTGAAGGGTACATCGTCGAACGGTCAAACGATCAACTCAGTTGGGAGACAATTAAAGCGTATGACAAGATAGATACACTCCTCGACCCCTTTCAAAGACAGAACTACAACTTGGGAATGCCTACAGATACGCTCTGGGTAAATGACACGACATTCCAGTATGCCTTCACGGATGCGGGCTTGATTCCCGGTCATACCTATTACTATTGTGTCCGTGCGTTCGATCAGGGAGTGGAAGGAGCGGGAGTTCTGTTTTCCGGTCGTACCGGTAATGTTAAAACTGCTATTGTCGCTCGGGATGCCACAACCGGCGCGCCGTCTGATCTCGATCATATCTATGTTTATCCCAATCCCTACAAAGGCAGCCACCGAGGCGAAGGAAACAGGGCCGACAACTCATCCACAGGACTTACAGCCTATCCAAGAAAGCTGGTCTTCGTGGGATTGCCCGCCGACGGCAATTGCATTATCCGCATCTACTCGCTGGCAGGCGATCATCTTGCCACCATTGATCACACAAACGGAACGGAATACGACCAATGGGACTTGATCACGAAAAACAAGCAGGAGATCGTCAGCGGAATCTACTACTTCACGGTGGAGTACCGGAAACCCTCCGGCGGCACCGACTATCACGTGGATAAGTTTGTGGTGATAAAATGAAGGAGACAAGACATGAAACCAACCAATGCGGCTTGTCTCGGAGAGGAGCGACCATGCACCCTCTGATCAAACTGCTGATCCCATTTCTCTTGGCAATTGGTCTGTCGTTACTGATCATTGGCTGTGCCGATGAACGGACTCCTCCGGTTGCCGTCAATGCACCAGCCAACACAGAAACCATCGTACTCTGGCAGAACGCGGTCTCTGATGGAGACACCGTCTCGGCTCAATTCACGGTTCGAGACACCCTTGCTCCGATTACGCGCGTCGGACTGGATGCGCCCGCCCGACTATTCTTGTGGGCGTTTATCGAACCCAATTCCGATGTTCTGTGGCGCGAAGCGATCATGGACGATTCCCTGCCGCCGATGACGGATCGGGGAATTGACTATCAGGTTCTCCTTGATAGATTCGGAAAAGTTCAGGATAGCCTATTTTTCATAGAACAGCACGCGGACTCGTTTGCTTTTGATTCCACCGAGTGCGATTCTCCTTCCTTCACGATCATTGAAGGGGACACGCTCTGGTGCGACAGCATTCTCTTTCGCATGTACCCTGATTCAATGTTCTACGATACAACCGGTCTTGCTGTACATCAGGCAGAAAACGATTCGCTGGTTTTAGTGTACACGAACTTGAATACAACACTGGGCCGCGACAGCACACTCATGGGATTGCGCCGTGATTCACTCGGCTATTTGCTCGATGACCGTTTCAGTCTGGCCATTTGGCTTGATGATGCCACCGCGCTTGCTTATCCCGAAGCGGTTTACAATGACACGCTGCTAACTGCTGATACACTACTCCTGAGCGGCCAGTACATCTATCGAGCCGTGACGGACACCCTAACCGGACTCAAGGGACGAGGGTTTGAACTGAATCTCTCAAGTTTCGAGGGCGCGGCCCGATCTACCCCTTACCACACCACGGAGTTTGTCTGGACCTGCAATCCGGGAATGACGCGTTGCCTCTATCCGGGCATTCATACGCTTCATGCCCGTCTCAACGGAGGGCATACGAGGA
The DNA here is from genome assembly GCA_020057985.1 of Calditrichota bacterium. Classification (GTDB taxonomy): domain Bacteria; phylum Electryoneota; class RPQS01; order RPQS01; family RPQS01; genus JAGVEU01. The sequence continues at coordinate 3,874 of JAGVEU010000263.1, forward strand.
TCACCGGAAGTATCGTGCTTGTTTACGAGGAACTCCTGCCATGAAACCATCTTTAAGAAGGGCTATCGTTATTCCCGAAAACCTACCGATATGCGCGCCGAGCAGGGTTAAGGTCTTCCGTAACCCTGCCGGAATCTTTTGTCGGATTATTTTCGAGATCAGCTATATCAGACTCCGGAGCGCTGTTGCATTCCTGCTGATTTTGTTTGCAGTAATGCCATCTCTCGCCCTCGAAAAAGTCGGATCCACCTCGATGCAGGTTCTCAAATTCCCGATCGGTGTTCGTGGAATTGGAATGGGAAATGCTCTAACCGCCGACGCACGCGATGTCGAAGCCGTGTGGTGGAATCCTGGGGCGCTGACTGAAATCAAGAAGAATCAGGTGGTACTCACACAGGTCAATATGCCCGCCAAGATCCAACTGAACTCAATCGCTTTCGGTCACCGCTGGGGAGAACTGGGCGCGTGGTCGGTACATGTCATCAACCTGTTCACGGATGATATGAAGGTGCGCACATGGGAGAATCCCAACCCACCGGACGGAACCGGGTTGAATTTCAACGCTTACGATTTCATTCTTGGAGTCGGCTATGCCCGAAAGCTTACCGACAAGTTCAGCCTCGGCGGGAACCTTCGCTATCTCCGCAGCGCACTGGAAGAAACCACTTATGACGGAGTCTCGGTTGACCTTGGCACCTTGTACAAGACCGGTCTGCGCTCGATGCGTCTGGCCATGGCCATTCAGAATCTCGGCCCGGATGTGAAGTACTCCGGCGAGTATCTCGATTACCGGAATAAGACAAGGAACGACGGTATCATCTCTACGCCTTATGAAGGAGCGAGCCTTCCCACCATGTTCCGGCTTGGAATCGCCTTTGACGTTTTTGAAATGCTGAAGTTGAAGCACAGCGCTGAACATGCGGCCACCTTTGCCGCCGAAATGAATCATCCCAACGACAACCGCGAGCGACTCAACCTTGGCGGCGAGTATGGCTACAAGAATACGCTCTTCCTGCGCGCGGGCGGCAAACTCGGATACGATGAAGAGAGTGTTGCCGGTGGGTTCGGTCTGAAATTTCCGGTCATCGGCAATTACACGGTGAAATTTGATTATGCCTATTCGCACTGGGGCCGGCTGACACAGGCTTCCGATGGGTTTGCCGCTCAGCCGCACCGGTTCGCGCTTGGTTTCGAATGGTAGTCCACTGCAACCAATAAGAGGTTTCCAATCATGAAAAAATACAAGTTCACTTTTCTGCTTGTGCTGATCCTTGGAATTTGGTTTGCGGGTTGCGGAGTTTCCGAGAAGGGGACACCACTTGAGAATCAACCACCCAATACCATCTTAAGCACCGCGCCGGATTCCGGCGCCACGGTGGACCACTATGTAATTTTACGTTGGGCCGGTACTGATCCGGATGGCGATATTGCGGGATTCAGACTACTCGTTGATAGCGCGCAGATCACTTTCACGACGAACCACGATACGATGATCGGCTTTGTAGCGGATACCCCGTCTGACACCATCGAAGGACCACCAGTCGCACACACTTTTTCCGTCATCGCTGTGGATCAACAAGGAGCTGAAGACCCCGATCCACCAGTCAGTTTCTTCTTTGTAACGAACATTGCGCCCACGGTTGCCTTTGCCTCGACCGGCAATCCCGATTCGGGAGCCGTTATTGGGCATGCCTTCCGTATCACGCTCACTTTGGAAGACGTGAATCGCTCGCCCGCCGACTCCTTCTCAATCAGTCTGAAAGATACCCTGAGTTGGACCCCTTGGTCTGCGGACTCCGTGTTCCTGTTTCTGCACCCTGATCTTCTAAGCGATGCTTCCTTGCTGCCGCGAGGCGTGAACATCATCGTCAACAATGATTTAATGAACGGACTGCTAGATGGAGTGGTCACGTTGTATGCACGGGTCAAGGATGCGGGGAATTCTGTCTGCCTGAACTATGGGACGCGGGTTCTCGATATTCGGAGTGGCCCGAGTCCAACAGAATCCTATGCCCCCGTGATGAATCCCCTCGTGACGTCCACGTATGGAAATTCAGACATCTATCCGGACGGTTCCACGTACTATCAGACGAGCGCCGAAACAAGAATCGCAGTGGAAGCCAGCGCCGATGCCTATCGCGGAGAGATTAACGCTTACCGCTATCAGTATGGTGACAGTATCTGGAGTGGTTGGATCGGAGACCCGTCGCTGTCCTATGGAAATCTGCCGGTCGGCGCGTATCCCTTCAAATTCATGGCGCGGGATTACGCCGGAGCGCTCAGCGACACTCTGTATGATACCATTCGCATTGTCCAGCAGTCCCTGACGGACAGCCTGATCATCGTTGCCGAAACGGCACAGGGCACCGGCGATCCCTTCACTCATAATCTGGTCGTGGATAGCTTCTATGTGCGGATTCTTAATGAATTGAATCTCAAGGTAAGGGAAATCAAATATGGAGCGGCATCTCGACAGCAAAGTCGCAGCGAAATCACGCCCTATCTGTCCCCCTATGACTTGCATAATGCGGGCGTTATTCTTTGGCATTCAGATGATGTCTCCCTCAAACATGGTCTAAGCGATGCCATTAGCGTCCGCATTCTTCGCGAGTTTCTGGATCGCGGCGGAAGACTGATCCTTTCAGGTCAGGATTTGATGAATTCATTTGCAACGACTGGAAATGCGGATAGTCTGGCTTTTGAATTAACCGGATTTGCCTACCAGAAACTCAGAGTCATCTCCGGCCGTCGCACCACGGGAAGGACAGCGCCGGCCAGTACAGGAATTATCGGTGTTCAGGATTATCCTTCCGTTCCGACGGATACAGCGAGAATTCGCGGAACAGCGAACGGCGCAGGCAACAGGCTCTCCGGATGCTGGACATTCTATACGAAAGAGGAGTGTCTGGTCATTGGTTTGCTAAATACAAATCTTCCGACCAATCCTGTCTATATGCGACCGGCAGCATATCTCTATAATCAGAGTTTCCGTGCCGCAGTGATCGGTGTGCCGTTGTATTTCTGTGTCGAGGATTCCGTGAAAGCATTCCTCACCAAACTCAACGAGACGATATTTGAAGGACTGACGTCCGTTCCGTAAGCGCTCTTCTTTCTCAATCGCAAAGCCCCGCTGACTTCCAGTGGGGCTTTCTCTTTATGGTGCCGCTTGACTTGCATGTGAAAAAGTTCGTATATTTAAGGTTAGCAAATTGACTTTCGTGTCCTATTTTCGACAGGTTTACATAACATTCATTATATCGAGTTCAACAATGTCCAAAGCTGATCCAATTCCCGCTCCAACCTATCCTTCCGACATCATGGAAGAAGCAATAGATGCGCTGAAGTGCATTCGTTCCGGTGATACAGTACTCATCGGCTCCGGCTGCGCTGCGCCGCAACTCTTCGTGGATGCGCTTGTTGCTTGCGCCCCGCAACTCTATGATGTCGAGGTCATTCACCTCATGACCTTTGGCCGGGCGCCCTATGCCACCCCCGACATGATCGGTCATTTCCGTCACAATGCTTTTTTCACCGGCGGCAACGTGCGCGATGCGGTCAACGACGGTCGGGCCGACTATACGCCCGTTCATCTTGGCGAGATTCCCTCGCTCTTTCTGAGCGGGGAGAAACCCCTTGATGCCGTGCTGATGCAAGTCACTCCTCCGGATCATCATGGCTATTGCAGTCTCGGTATTGACTGTGCAATCACTCTTTCCGCCGCGCGTATGGCCAAATACATCATCGCGCTTGTAAACCCGCAGATGCCCCGCGTGTACGGCGAGAATTTCCTCCACCAGTCGCGCTTTCACCGCATGGTGAATTTTGATACTCCGTTGCTCGAGTTGCCGCGCGTGCGAATGAACGACCTCAATGCCAAGATCGGGCAGCATGTCGCTGATCTTATTCCTAACGGAGCGTGTTTGCAACTTGGCATCGGCGGAATTCCTGATGCTGTGCTGCATAATCTGCGCAACAAGAAAGACTTGGGCATGCACACCGAGATGTTCTCCGACGGCGCAGTGGAGCTTGCGCAGGAAGGCATCATCAATTGTCATCTGAAGAATGTTCACAAAGACAAGATGGTGGCGGCCTTCGTGCTCGGAACTCGCGTGCTCTTTGATTTTGTGAATAAAAATCCGATGGTCGAGTTTAGACCCGTGGATCATACCAACGACCCGTTCGTGATTGCCCGCAATGACAACATGATGTCTATCAACTCGGCGATTTCGGTGGACATTACCGGGCAAGTCAACTCCGATTCCATCGGCCACAGTATCTTCAGCGGCTTTGGCGGGCAGGTGGATTTCGTTCGCGGCGCGGCCCGCAGCAAAGGTGGCAAACCCATCATCGCCTTGCCTTCAACAACCAAGGATGACACCGTATCCAAGGTCGTGTTTGAACTCGAACCGGGAGCCGGTGTCGTCACCAGTCGTGCGGATGTGCACTACATCGCCACCGAATTCGGCGTCGCTTATCTTCACGGCAAAACCATCCGCGAGCGTGCCCTCGCGCTAATTGGCATCGCTCATCCCAAGTTCCGCGATGAACTCCGCTTCCAAGCCAAAAAAGCTAAGATGATCTAAACCCAATCTCCCCCTACTTCAGTAGGGGGATAAAGGGGGTAAGAGTCAAGCTTTATTCCCGTCGCTTATTGAGAAAGTCCTCCGCAAAGAGGATTTTCTTATGCACTTTATTATAGAAAAGTAGCCATTGCATCGGTCTGCCTGATCTGCATGTTATTAGAGCAGGGGGCACACTCACCAATAGCGCCTGACTTCTGGTGAGCGCGTTCCTGCTAACCTGCGCATTGTATTTGAAGATCACTCGTGGCGGCCTCTGACCGCCTCCAGAGAAGAGGCGGCTTTGGCATTACTCGCCGAGGCAAATCTCAATAACGGCTCAGAGGATAGCGCCTCGTTAACATTTTCACATTTTCATGACAATCTCGGTCCCTGACTTGCGTATATTGGACTTGCAAGTATTGATTCCACTCAAGGACACGGATATGGTTATCGGCACACGCGGGAGCGCATTGGCAAGGGTTCAGGCGGATTTCGTCGCTGATACTCTGGCTCAACGGCTGGGGGAAAGACCGCAAATCCTTATTATTCATACACAAGGAGATCGCGTCACAGATCGGCCGTTGCGTGAACTCGAAGGGCGCGGCTACTTCACAAAGGAAATCGAAGAGGCTTTGCTTGCCGGAACGATTGATGTCGCCGTTCATTCCTTCAAGGATATGCCGTCAAAGTCACCGGATGGGCTGACTCTTGCTGCGGTTTCGAGTCGCGAAGACCCGGCAGATTTGTTGATCGTCAGGCCGGATGCTTATAGTCCTGATCTCGGAATCATACCGGTTGCAATCGGCGCCACTGTTGGGACAAGCGCTGTTCGCAGGGAATCCCAATTGAAAGCGCTAAGAAGTGATATTCAAAGCAAAGACCTGCGCGGGAACGTGCCAACCCGTGTCTCCAAATTGGCAGACGGGCAATATGGGGCGATCTTCCTCGCTTCGGCAGGAGTGCGCCGACTGAATCTTGATTTGTCAGAGTTCAAGACAGCACGTCTGGACCCCACCAAGTTTGTGCCCTCTCCCGGACAAGGCGCGCTCGCGATTCAGATGCGAGTCAGCGATCCTCATTATGAAGAGGTAAACGCCGCTCTCCATGATGAAGCCACAGCGACAGCAACATCTATCGAACGTAGGGTTCAAGCTCAATTCGGTGGCGGCTGTGGACTGCCCCTCGGAGTTTATGCCCGATATGAGAATGGCCAATGGCAGGCTTATGGATACTGGGGCGGAAATAACTCATCTATTTGGGCCGAAACCACGGGCAACAATCCAGAGCAAGTTGCTGACGAACTCTATTCCAAACTGCAGTTGAGCAATCCATGAGCGGCCGAGTTCTCATCACTCGCGAACCCAATCGCGCGGCAAGACTGCTCAAGTTGTTGCACGACGAGGGAATTGACGCCGTCGCAGTTCCTGTTACGGAAATTGTGAGTTATCGTGAAGACAAGCTGCTTCCTGATTTATCCAAGTTTCGTTGGCTTGCTTTTACCAGCGTGAACGCAGTCGTGGCTTTTGATGAAGTATTGAGAGCCGAACAAATCCTGTTGCCGACGGATTTAAGAATTGCGGTTGTAGGTCCTGCCACCGGCTCTGAATGCGCTCATCGTCTTCGCAAGCCGGACTTGCTCGTAAAGCAAAATAACGCGGTCAGTCTCACCTATGCACTTATAGCAACAGATAAAGAGATCGCTGGCAACTCGATTCTGTGGCCCTGTGCTCGAACAGCCTTGCCGGATTTCGCAAGCCGTTTGACAAATGCCGGCGTGACAGTGATACCATTGCCATGCTATTCCACCGAACCGATTTCCGCCGAACTTCTGCGTACGCATCTTGTAACTGTAAGCCCTTGGGTTGTCGCTGTCTTTGCGGCGCCAAGCGCGGTAAGTTCATTCACAAACGCATGGCCAAAGCCGTGGGATTTCGAGTGCGTGGCCATCGGTACAACAACGGCGAAGACTCTTCTGACAGCAGGCGTTCAAAGCCCGATCATCAGTCTGGGTACAGACCCTCAGGATCTCTGTGACGCCATAAAAGTCGCCCTCGATCGCCGGAGAAACAATCTCCCCCTACTTCTGTAGGGGGATGAAGGAGG
>JAGVEU010000064.1 GCA_020057985.1 Calditrichota bacterium
ATCACAGGTATCATGTACTCCAACGGCATCATGGTGGAGGATGTGCAGATGCTCAATGAGCAGGGCATTCTCTCAAGCAGTTCGTGGATTAAGCCGGACACACTCAAGTATCAAGGCGAGATCGCTGTCGGCGAGGCAGTCTATCGTGCAGAGTGCCTCCGCTGTCATCAGATCCAAGGATACAATGCCATCGTTCCGCTTGTACGGGACTGGAACTCGGATCTCGTCATCACAGCCCTGAACAACCTCGACCAGATCAAAGGCTTCATGCCGCCGTTTATTGGCACCGATCCTGAGAAGAATGCTCTGGCTGCCTATTTGATGTCTCTGACACGAGCAGGAGGTACGAAAAGCGCGGCATTGGATAGCCTTCAGACGGACTCCTTAAATGTGCCCTCGGAGGAAATGCAACCATGAGTAGCCTCCCTCCGATTCCCGGTCCGCCGTTCCTGCTCGATCACCTATCTGGCTACGTTTTCCTGCTGCACATCGTCTTCATGAACTTCGTTGTCGCAGCGCCATTCGTGATTGCATGGCAGCTTCTTGTCCGTGGAGAAGAAGGACGACAGCGTGCGCAATGGCTCGCTGCTGCTTTACCCGTCGCTTTTACATTCGCCATCAATTTCGGCGTGGCTCCCTTGCTCTTTGTGCAGGCGATCTACACCAAGTACTTCTACACGGCCAATCTGATCCTCGGAACCAAATGGCTTGCGGTCATCGCCTATCTGCTCATCGCGTTCTATGGCAGTTACTTGCTCAAGCATCTGCTGGTCAAGAAAACTCACGTGTGGCTGCCCGGCTTGCTTGCCTCGGCAGTGGGACTGATAGTGTGGTTGATCGGTTTCACCATGACAGCCAACTACTTTGTTTCCACCAGCGAAAGTCAATGGCAAGCTATGCTCGAAAGACCGTGGCTGTTTCTTGAGAATCCAACCTTTCTACCCCGTGCTTTCCACTTTCTCGTCGGCTCTTTTACCATCACAGGCTTGTGGATAGTTTGGATCAGTTGGTGGCGGCAACGCAAACAAGGACTACTCGATGATCTGCTCAAATTCCGGCAACAGGGTCTGCTCCTCGCATCTTCCGCCACGGCTCTGCAGATTGTCATCGGCATCTGGTTTCTGTTCCGCTTGCCGAGTGAGGCAATGGACAAACTCTTTAGTGCCTCGTTTGATAGCCTTGTCTGGATGTCTGCCGTAGCAGCCGGGCTTGTTTTGCTCGGATTCCTTATCGTCGCCACTCTGTTCCCGCAGCGAGCGCTCTGGCAGAAAATCTCCTCCGCTCTGCTTATCTACACGTTGTTCGGAATGATTGCAGGGCGGGATCTCATTCGGGTTACCGCACTCGGCCCTGATTTCAAGCTTCGTGATCTTCCGAGTGTGTCGCAAGGCAGTCCCATGACCATCTTCTTCGTCTTGCTACTGTTAGGAGTCGCAACCATCGCTTTCCTGCTCTGGCTCGTCTGGCGCCTGCCCAAATCGTCTCAATAGATTTTGCACGCTTGTGAATGCGCCAGAGCAACACAGCCTCACCATCCGGCGAGGCTGTTCACTGCTGGTCTGTGCCGAGGGTCGGAATCGAACCGACATGGGGCAATGCCCCGGCAGATTTTGAGTCTGCTGCGTCTACCAGTTCCACCACCCCGGCAGCACTTTACCAAAAAAAACAACCACCAGCATAAGCGGAGCTTGATAATCGTGGGGGGCCAATTATCACAGCGGTCACGCAGCTGGTGGCATATCGCTGTCATCAGGCGTTGTGCCAAGGACAAGAAAGTCCCCTCGGCATTGTAATTTTCTAATATACAAGTTTCTACCAGAAAAAGCAAGTTGTACCTCCCCCCTACTTTAGTAGGGGGGCAGGGGGGTAAGTTCAGGACTACAAGCAGGAAAATTCCCTCAATAATTGTATATTACCACCAACACTCCCAACTTCGCAAACAGCCTCTCCAACCGCTATGCCTCTTTCCGTTCGCCTCGCCGGTTACAATTTGGATGCAGACCTCCTGAAAGAGGTTCTGAATCTCCTCGCACGCTTCGATGATAAATCAATGCCTCTCCGCTACGATCGAATGCCTCAGGCTGACCTCATCACACTACTTGATGCCGTTTCGGAGGCTGTTCGTAATGCCCTGAGTCTCGACTCATTCACTCCCGAAACCATTTCCGCCGCTTACGCACGAATCAGCCGCGATCCGAGTCATGTCAGTGAATTACGGAAAGCTGCTCGCCATAGTGTTGCACGGTCACGAAAATCCAACGAAAATATAATATTCGGTCTTGGTCATGCCTCTGTGGCTGAGCATGCTTGCTTCAATTTCGATATTTTCGGCCTCTCACGCCTTGCCTCCGAAGACCTCCAGTCCCATCGCCTCCTGAGTTTTACAGAGAAGTCCCAGCGCTATATTACCATCGCAAGTAATTTCGTCATTCCTCCCGAACTGGAGAACTCCCCGTGGATTGGCAAGATAGAGAAGGTTGTCTCATCCCTTTTCGAGAGTTACGAGCGTCTGTGTTCTGCCTTAACCGACAAGTACATGTCCGAGTCGTCAGCAGACTTGTCGAAAACCGAGGCGCATGACATCGAAATCCACGCAAAAGAGGATGCCCGTTACCTCCTGCCGCTCGCCTGTGCTACGCAGATGGGTATGACTATCAACGCCCGCAATATCGAATATGTGGCCTGTGACTTCTCTGATCATCCGCTTCAAGAAGTCCGCGACTTGGGCAAGGCACTCAGTCAGGCAGCATCCGCTCTGGCTCCCTCGCTCGTGAAATACACAACTCGCGGAGCCTATCCTCGTGAAAACCGAGAGCAGCTTCAAAACTTACTCGAGTTCGACAAGCTTTCTGGTGCTTTTGCTTTTGCACACGGTCCGTCCGTCCATCTTATAAATTCAACCCCCGATGGCGAAATAAAAATTCTCAAGGCGCTCGCTTTCACCTCACGCTGTCCAGAGTCAATTGACGAACTCTCACCCGACAAGCAAGCTCAGATCTGGCAAGAACTCTTTCGCAATATGCAGCCCCACGACAGCGCTCCTCGCGAACTCGAAATGGCGCACCTAACCTATGAGGCCGAGATCAGCGCGTCATGTTTTGCACAATTAAAGCGGCATCGCATGATGACTCTCCTCCAGCAACCCTACGCTTCTTCCGACGGCGCCATCATTCCCCCCAGCATTACTGAAGCTGGCTTCGAACCAGTCTTCATTGAAGCCATCTCAACCGCAACCGAAGCCGCCATCGAGTTGCGCAAAGAACATCCCCTCCTTGCCCCATATTTGCTAACCAACGCCCACAAGAAGCGTGTCCTGATTCACGTCACCGCCCGCGAACTCTATCACATCTCCCGTCTCCGCTGTGACAGCCATGCCCAATGGGAAATCCGCGATCTCGCTACTCAAATGCTCACCCAAGCCAAAGCCCTCTGGCCAAATGTCTTCCTCCTCGCCTGCGGCAAAGACCAATTCCCTGAAACCTACAATACCATTTTCTCCTCCGACCTTAGTGGGGGGACAAAGGGGGGTTAGAGCCATTTGCATCCAGTAGCGCCGCATGGATATGGGCGCATTCTCGCGGCGTTCAGGATCTCAAACAACCAATACACAAAAGCCCCAACAATTTCCTGTGGGGCTTATCTTCTCTCCCCCGACTTCAGTAGGGGACAACGGCGGGTAGCGCCGCATGGAT
>JAGVEU010000175.1 GCA_020057985.1 Calditrichota bacterium
ATGTACAACTCGAAGGTACGCGAGCCGACGTCAAGATGACCCTGACCACGATGGGATGCCCCTTGGGTGCAACTATTACTGACTATGCGAAACGCGCTATCCTTGAAGTCGAGGGCATTACCGAAGCCAATGTTGAAATCATCTGGGATCCGCCGTGGACAATAGACATGATGTCTGACGAAGCGCGGATGCAGCTTGGCATGTTGTAGAATTACTACTGCGATGATCCCCAGCAAGAATCAAGGGTCGTTGTAGCAACCAATCCTTTAAGCTCGTCCCGGTGAGGACAGAAAGGCCATTATGAAATCAAATATTCTCCATTTAGAGTCCTTCCCGGTCTGGCGAAGGGCTCTCTCTATTTTAGTCGGCGAGGTTCTGTGGACTACAAAGTAAAAGCAATCCTGGTGGATGCCGCAGGGTTTGGACGCACGATCACACGGCTGGCGCATGAAATCATCGAGCGCAACCGGGGCACCGAACGGCTTGGAATTATCGGTATGCAGACCAGAGGGGTTTATCTTGCTCAGCGATTGGCGGGGAAGATCATGGAAATCGAAAAGATCCAGATTCCCGTTGGCGTCCTTGACATCACGATGTACCGCGACGACTATCGCACTTCACTCCACCAACCGCAAGTGCAGATCACGGAAATCCCCTTCGACCTTTACAACATGAATGTCGTGCTTGTGGATGACGTGTTGTATACTGGCCGCACGGTACGAGCTGCGCTCGATGCACTGATGGATTTCGGTCGTCCCAAACGCATCCAACTTGCTGTCTTGGTAGACAGGGGACATCGTGAACTGCCCATCAAACCTGATTTCATCGGGAAAAACGTGCCCACCAGCATCAATGAGGAAGTGCGAGTCCGAATGACGGAAATAGACAACGAGGATTCCGTGCTCCTTGTGGAGGTGCCTCAAAGTTGAGCTTATTGCCACACAAGCACATGCTCGGTCTGGAAGGCTATTCCGAGCAGGACATAACGACGATCATGGATACCGCCGAGCGGATGCGGGAGATTCTTGAGCGCCCGTTGAAGAAAGTTCCCACACTCCGTGGAATTACCGTGGTGAATCTCTTCTTTGAATCCTCTACTCGCACGCGCACCAGCTTTGAACTTGCCGAAAAACGACTGTCTGCCGATACGATCAACTTTTCGGCATCCGTAAGCGCCTTGAGCAAGGGCGAGACTCTGCTCGATACGGCTCGCAACATTGAGGCCATGAAGATTGATGTGGTCGTGATGCGCCATCGCTCACCCGGAAGTTGTCATTTCCTTGCCAAGCATCTCGATTCCATTATTGTGAACGCCGGAGACGGTTGCCATGAGCATCCGACTCAGGCCTTGCTGGACATGCTGACTCTCCGTGAAAAGTTCGGTACTTTGAAAGGACTTCGCGTCGCGCTTGTGGGGGACATTTCGCACTCACGCGTTGCGCTCTCAAATATCATTGGTTTGAAAACAATGGGTGCGAACGTGATCCTATGCGGCCCTGCCACACTGATGCCCCGTGGAATCGAGCAGTATGGTGTGGAAGTCACTCACAGCCTCGACGATGCAATTCATCGGTCTGATGCTCTGAACATATTCCGCATTCAACTTGAACGGCAGGATGTTGGACTGTTTCCTTCCTTGCGTGAGTATCAGAAGTACTTTGGAGTAACACGCGCAAGACTGGAAAAAGCCGTTGCTCCGCTGACAATCCTGCATCCGGGCCCCATGAATCGCGGAGTTGAAATCACATCCGACGTTGCTGATGGCGAGCATTCCGTCATTCTGCGGCAAGTCACGAACGGCGTCGCTGTGCGCATGGCGGTGCTATACTTGCTCGCCGGTGGCCATCCTGAGTTATCCGAACCTAAGCCCTGAGTTACTCATGTATACAAAGTACTCGCGATTTGATAAACCTGAACGAGCGAAGGATCTGTTTCTTGAAGGTGCAAGAGTGGTTGATCCTCGCTCGGGAATAGATCAAGTATTAAATCTTCACATTCGGGATGGTCAGTTGAAAGTCGGCTTGTCCGAACCACCGCAGGGAACCGATGTCATTGCGCTGCGTGGACATATTATTACTCCGGGATGGTTTGATCTGCATGTCCATTTCAGGGAGCCGGGGAAGGAAGTTGCTGAGACTATCGAATCCGGCTGCCACGCTGCAATGAACGGTGGTTTCACGGGCGTTGCCTGCATGCCCAATACGAACCCGCCGCTTGATAATGCCGGTACAATCAATTGGGTTGTGGAACAGGCGAAACCATTTCCAGTTAAACTTCATGTCATAGCGGCTGCGACCCGCGAACGAAACGGAAAAGAGCTTGTGGACATGTCGGAGATCGTGGAGTGCGGTGTGCGCGCCTTCAGCGATGACGGCGCCCCGATTCGCAACAGCGTTGTGCTGCGACACGCCCTCGAATACTCCAATATGCTTGGCGCCAAAATTTTTCAACATGCGGAAGACAGTGATCTTGTTTGCGGTGGTTCGATGCATGAGGGCGAATGGTCCACTCGTCTTGGATTAACCGGAATGCCCGGAGTTGCTGAGGCGATTGATGTGATTCGATGTATCCAGATTGCCGAATACACAGGGACAGCCATTCATATTTGCCATATCTCTACAAAGGGCGCGGTGGAATGGATTCGTTGGGCCAAGAAGCGAGGGGTGCGCGTCACCTCTGAGGTGTGCCCGCATCATCTGCTGCTGACGGATGCTCATTGCAAGGATTACGATACGAATTACAAAATGAATCCTCCGTTACGCAGCGAAGAGGATCGCCAAGCCTGTCTTGACGCTTTCATGGATGGTACGCTCGATGTGTATTGCACCGATCACGCTCCACATGCCTGGGAGGCGAAGGCCGTGGAATTCGATCAAGCGCCCTTTGGAATCGTTGGACTGGAGACGGCGATGGGACTTGCCCTCACACATTTGATGCCGCACGTGCTTGATTTCAATGCTCTGCTCGAGCGAGTGGTCTACGCCCCCTGCGAAATTCTGACTCTCCCGATTCCCCGAATTGCGGATGGCGAACAGGCTAACCTGACAATCATTCAGCCCGATGCAGTCTACAAGGTGGATCCATCCAAGTTCAGGTCGAAGTCACAGAATACACCGTTCGCCGGCTGGGAACTGAAAGGTCGTGCTCGTGGAGTCATTTGCCGTGGTCTTGCCTTTATTAAGGAAGCATAGTTTGAGGAAACCGGTATGAAATCCAATGTGTTAAGTCTTACTCTCTGCGTCTTGCCGATGTTTCTAATGAGTTTCTTGCTGGGCTGCGGCGGCATGGCGGAGATTCCCGAAGGGACCCTGATTTCGGTGCTCTATACAAGCGACACAAGAGGCAAACTTGAGGGGTGCGGCTGCAAACACAACGGTGGCGGTATCACGAAACGAAGCGCCAAGCTGATGACAGCCCGCGAGCAAGATCCGGAGATCATCTACTGCGATGCAGGCAACTTTCTGACCGGCACTGAAGAAGTGAACGCTACGAAAGGCAAGATCACTGTTGCCGCCTATAATCACATGAAAACCGCTGTGGTTAACCTTTCTGAACGTGAGCTTGCAGCAGGGATAGAAGCATTTAGGGATGCGAGCAAAGAATCAAAATTCAACTACGTGTCTGCGAATGTCAAGTACAATGGCAGCTCACTGACGGATGCGTATGTTGTCAAGAAAGTCAAGGACGCGCGAGTTGCCTTTGTGGGCTTCTGTGCCGCCAAAGAGACCATGAGATATGACAGCAGCAAACTCCCTGTTGGAGTGAGTATCGAGGATCCACTTGAAGCGGCAAAGCGTGTGATGCCGTCGCTTGTCGGCAAGGTGGAAGTGCTCATTGTGCTTTCAACCTGCGG
>JAGVEU010000321.1 GCA_020057985.1 Calditrichota bacterium
CAAGTAGCTGGGTGTGGATTGTGAGAACTGCAAGGCAATGAGAATCACCGATGAATCCTGCGGCGACTTTACAGTCTTGAAAATAAGACGCGGAAACTGTCCATGCCATTCCTTCCGCCATATTTTGTTTCCAGTCCTCGAATCCAGAGCTTCGAGATAGCAGCGGCTGTCCCGAGTAGTGTCCCCGTGGTCCACACACACCAAACCGTTGCTTGAAGCCTGCGAAACATACAGAATCTCAGGTTGCAAATCGCTATTGATGTCTATAACTGCTGCTTGGGAAGCTGATCCTGAGATAGGATGGTACCAGATTTCCTTTCCCTCAATTGGATCTACCAAGAAGACTCCCCTCGGCATTCTAAAACTCTCGTGTGCTTCGAGTAGGAGTCCACGCCTTCCGTCCATCCCAAGATCAACTGATGATGTGTCCAGTTGAAGGTCCACATCCCAGTTGGTGCTCTTTCGCCAGCGCGCGTCTTCTTCGCGAACCACAAATGTCGAAACTTCGTTGAGGTCGGGCCAGCGCAGGATTCTTACTCCGGCAATAGTATCACCGCAGAATGAGACCACGAGTTCCCTACTACCGTCGCCGTCAACATCCAACCCAAGCGCGTTTGCAATCCGATAATACAGGAGTTTGTTACTAACAAAGTGAAGTCGCTCATCCTTGATTTCAAGCAGGCTGTAAAAACGCTTATGTTCCGCTTGCCATTGACAAGTCCAAGTCACGACGTAGTCACCATAACCAGGTTTCGGACTGTACACGTACATTCCGCTGTTCTCCAACGCGGGGACTTCCTGTTGCGGGAGCAGATGATAGGGAATTGTACCCGTCTCGGCTGCTGCTCCCTGAAAGAATGCGCCCAAGCTAAAGCCGCATAGGAATAGCAAACACAAGGGGACGTGCTGAGTGAGTGCGATCATTCGCGGCCTCGCTTGATGGCTATGGAGTTTGGTCGGATGCATAGACTCTGTAAAAGTATGCTTCTCGTTCAAGAGAATCCTGAAAACTTGTATTTGACGTAGTGCCAAGCGAATCGCTGATCGAAAAGTCAGAGGTCGCACTACCATGAACTATGTAACTGAGCGCTCCAGACACCGGTGTCCATCGCAATGTTATTACATTGCCTATTTTGCGGATGCTGAGATCATGAACACGATTCAGCGAATCGGGTGCGGATGACCCAACTCGAATGCCATTGCCGAAACTGGCAAGCCACGTCTCACCTGGGTTATATGGATTATAAGAAATGCGCAGTGGATGCATGAAGGAGTAGTTCATGACAGCCGAGAAAGTCGGAGTTGCAGAACGTAGATTGCTGCAGTACCAAAGCCCTTCGGTCTCCGTGGTCAGATAGAGTTCATTGCTGTCCATCGGGCTGATCGTGCAGGATTCAGCGTATAAGTGATCGTCGGTAAGTTGAGTCCAGCTTGTTCCGCGATTGGTGGTCTTGAAAAGCCCGCCAAGGCTATTGGGAGGTCCTCCCCAGCCACGATGCACTGCAACGAACCATGTGTTCTGGGTTGGATCATGCGGATCAATCGTAAGATCCTTCGTCCAGTAGATCATCTGCGGAGAAGAACGATCGAGCCACGAAGCGCCACCGTCGGTACTGACAAACACTCCGGAACTCTGTGTGAATGCCAGTGGATTACCTGCTCGTCGGGCGGAATAGGTGCAGACAAGCGTGCCGTCCTGCAGGATGAACACGTTGAATGGGTGCCCTTGCGTGCGCGGCGGAATGGCAAGCCGCGTCCACGTCGCACCTGTCCCATTCTGAAGATCATTGGTGACATAGATTCCGCCAAGCGTGCTGTGTACAACACTTGCCATCATGTGATTGCCGTTGTTAGTATCCAGTGCAAGCCAGATCACCGGATGTTGGAAGTTATGCAATAGTTGCCAAGTGCGGCTCGAGTCTGTAGAATACCAAATCTGGCCAGTGCCGCCATCAATACGGCTGTCCGTCAGATAGGTGCTTTGGTACAAGTCATGGATTGAGGAAGTTGCTGCGTAGAGTGTTCCGGTTGCCGGATGCTTTACGGTGTAATAGATCGTATTGACTGTGTAAGCGGAAGTCGTGTCAATGCGTTGATGCGACCATGATAATCCTCCGTCCGTACTGCGAATCCCCTGAATGTCAGTGTAGCTTCCGACCAAATGCAGGCTGTCAATCCAGAGAACTTGCCAACAGGAAGTTTGCTCCAGACCGATGCTGTGATAGGCGCGTCCTTTCGGAGTCTGAGCATTCGGTGGATTCTGATCGGCAGTGGCAAGATACACCTGCTTCCATGAAACGCCACCGTTGGTCGTGATGTGTGCAAATCCCCAATCAGTAATAAAAGCCCGGTTTGGATCGTTGGAACAAACAGAGAATCCGAGTGCGCCCTCGGCCCAGCCCCAGTTGATGTCTCCATGATCTCCGCACCAGCCTGTGCTTATATTCTGATTATTCGTGGTTAAGAAAACGCTTGTCCAACTGTTTCCGCCGTTGGTTGTCTTCATAACCAACGGTGAATACGTATTTGTGTTGCTGCCGGCGGCATACACAATGTCAATGTTGTCTTGCGACATCGAGAGAAAAAACGGGTAGAGCCCCCCGCTGATTCCTGTGGTTTTCTGCACCCACGAACCCTGTCCGACCGTCAACGAATACAAGCTTCGATAGATCGCATAGTCCGCTCCCCAAACCCCCGGATAAACATCGCTTGTGTCTGCTGTGAGACAGAAGAGTCGGGCCACGCCGCCTTGTCGCGCTCCCGCAAAAGAGAGTGCAGTTTGAGACATAGTGATGCCGGTGTAGTTGAAGAGCGCGAAGGTTCCACCGCCATTCGATGAGATCAGTAAACCTGCATTAGTGGCAACATAAATTGTATCATTGTCGAAGAAGGCACCGGCAACGAAGCAGCCACTGGCGCGTGTGAAAATGGAGTTGAAAATCGTTCCGCCGTTGCTTGAATAGAAGACCTGAGTGTAATCGGAAACAAGCAGACGATCGGTGTGGTGAGCATCAACATGCAGAGTGTATGCGCCTCCATCCGTGGGATCACTTGTCAGTTGAGTCCAAGTCTGCCCGCCGTCAGTGCTCTTCGTCGGCGTCCGAAGATCGCCTGCGCCATCGAGTGCATAGAGGATAAGCGGATCGCTTGTAAAGAGGATTCTTCCCAGTGAACCGGCGACAATCTCACGGAAATCCGGAACACTCCAACTTTCGCCGGAGTTCGTGGAATGAAAGTACTCTCCCATGTCAGATGCGATGTACAGCTCATCCGGGCTGTGCGGGCTGAAGCTCGGAAAGAACAACGCTCCCCCGCCACCGATTCCGCGCGCCTCCCACTGCATAGGCTGTGCTGTTGCCAGATTGGAAACCAGCATGCCAGCCAAGATAAATGTTCTAAACCAATGACAATTAGTCATGCACTCTTCTCCTATTCATTTGTTCTTCAAGACCTTCAGCGTACGTATCCTGCCAGTTGCAGTTGCGAACATTTCTTTGTATATTGAATGTGAATCAATTCAGATCTTATAGTCTATTTTCCCAATGGAGTTAAACCATGGCCGACCCCCGTTATCATGACCTTGCGCGCGTCCTTGTGCGCTATTCAACCAATGTAAAACCCGGCGAAAAAGTGCTGGTGGAAGCGATTGATGTTCCAGCAGAATTCACCGCAATCCTTGTGCAGGAAATCTGCGATGCAGGCGGATTTCCCGTGCTGGAAATGAAATCGCAACTTGTACAGCGCAAGCTTTATCTTAATGCCACAGAAGAGCGCATAAAGTTCATTGCAGACATCGAACTCGAACGCATGAAGAAAATGAACGCCTACATCGCCGTACGCGGAATACTCAACGCAAAAGAACTCTCGGATGTCCCCGGTGATAAGATGGGACTGTATGAGAAATTCTGGCTTCAACCGGTGCACTTAGATCAGCGTGTGCCGCACACCAAGTGGGTTGTGCTTCGATTCCCCTCCCCTCAAATGGCACAGATGGCTAAGATGTCCATGGAAGCGTTTGAGGATTTCTTCTACAAAGTGTGCACAAAAGTGGATTGGGACAAGGCTTCAAAAGCACAAGACTCTGCGGTAGAATTCATGAAGAAGACGGACCGCGTGCGAATCACAAGCCCCGGAACGGATCTCAAATTCTCAATCAAGGGAATTAATGTCAAGAAGTGTGACGGTCATTTCAATATTCCCGATCTCGAAATCTTTACAGCGCCTGTTCGCGATTCGGTGGAAGGGACAATTCAATATAATGCTCCGTCCTCCAATCGCGGCTTCACCTTCGAGAATGTGCGTTTCAAATTCTCCAAGGGCAAGATCGTGGAAGCGACAGCCAATGATAACAAGCGGCTCAACGACATTCTCGACACCGACGAAGGCGCGAGGTATATCGGTGAATTTGCCCTCGGTCATCATCCGTATATTGATGAAGCAATGGACGACATTCTGTTTGACGAGAAGATTTCCGGCTCCTTCCACTTCACACCTGGAAATGCCTACGAGAACGAAGCGGACAACGGCAATCGTTCCGCCGTTCACTGGGATCTCGTGCTGATTCAACGTCCGGAGAAGGGCGGAGGAGAAATCTATTTTGATGACGTGCTGATTCGCAAGGACGGTAAATTCGTCCATCCGGCATTTGTGGGATTGAATCCGGAAAACCTGCGGGTTGAATAGAATACATTAACCCCCCTTTGTCCCTCATGAACGGGGCGAGATGTTGTCAACGCGCGGCGATTATTCGTCGCTCGTTTGTTTATCCGCAGAAAGTAACAAGATAGGCTCCCGATACGCCCAGCAGAATCCCGATGGTGCGTACAAGATCAATGGGTTCGCGAAGAACTAATGCTGCAAGTATGAAGACAAAGATATTGCTGGTTTGATTCAATGCGGAAGCTACCGACGCCGATGCGTATTTCATTCCCGCCAGCCATAGAATCATGGCAACATAGGCGCCCAGAAAAGAACCGGTGACCGTATACACTCTTCCCTGTGATGAAAGAATTGTGGCCATGATTCTGCGGCGAGAGGGATGGAAGATAAGTATCACAACGAGAATAGCCGAGCCGCCCAACAACCGGATCTCTGAGACCCAGAGCAGGGGCGAGCGTTCAAGCAGCGGCTTAACCATTACAATTCCAACCGCCATCACCGCCATCGCCAGCACTCCCAGAATTACGCCCAATGCGAGATGGCGACGGCTGAGTGTACTGTTGTCGCGCTTGTATGTGGCGGTAAGCACGGCAGAGACGATCATGAGTACGCCAACAACTTGCCAAAGCGTGAGTGTCTCACCCAACCAAAGCATCGAGAGTCCGATAATGAACGGACTGTACAGGCAGTCCACGATGGAGGATAAGCCCGCTCCGAGCAAATTCAGGCTCATGAAAAAGAAGGTGTCGGCAATTCCAATTCCAAGCGCGCCGCTCAGCAGCATCAGCAGATATTCATTGGCCGGAACGTCTGGAAAGAGTTCTCCGCCCATGATCCACAACGTGGGCAGGATCAACACTGAAGCCAAGAAGTTCTTGAAGAGATTGAGCGCGATGGGGTGAACAGATTCGCCGCTCTTCTTGAAGAGAATCACGGAGAAAGCCCAAACTACTGCTGTGGTTAGAGCGAGAGTCTCTCCAAGGTAAGGAATTGAGGTACTCATAGGCAAGAGGATATGCTTATAAAATAGTATCTGCATTCGTGAAAATCAACACTTTTGTCCAATTTCACAAACTGAAAACTCGACTCTCTGCTCCTGTTTTTGTGATTATGGAGCCAGAAAAAAGAGGCCACAATCTCGGAAACAAGCAAAAAAAGTATTGTCTGCAATAACTAAATGCATAAATAATAAATGATTAGCTTATTGAGATACCTCTTGACATTGAAATATCTTTTTGA
>JAGVEU010000387.1 GCA_020057985.1 Calditrichota bacterium
AAGACTGCATGTGGACAGACCATGACACATAATCCGCAGCCATTGCAGAGCATCGGATTGAATTCGAGCGTCACGGCCTTTTCAAGGTATCTCATGTTGCATGACCTCCGCCGATGAACAAGCCCGTCAGCCACAATCCAATTCCAATGACCGCCCCCGTAATTTGCGCCGGCACGGCAAAACGCATCTCACGCAATACTCCGCTGAGCGAAGTGTAGGTGGACGCACCCGTGAAGTTCATGACGGTGAAGCTGATGATGACGGGCGCGATCAACAACCAAGCCATGATGTGCAGCGAGGAAATTGGGAGCAAAGAGGTTGACCAAACATAGAGAGATAGCGGAGCGACCAGAATAACTCCCAGAGCAGCGCCCTTAATCGAAAAGGCTCGTCCCGGCAGATAGGGCAGCAGGGCAGGGCCGAGGATCGCACCACAAGCAAAGGCACCAAGAATGAGCGCGGCGCTGAGCAGGCCAGTCGCGCGAACGTTGGCAAGAGAATACCCACTCGTGCTCAAGCCGCTGAGCAGCAAGAAAACCGCCGCCGCGAGCAGAACATATTTCGCACCCATGACCAATTCGACAGGAATCAGTACAATCCGGTCGCGGAAGTCGAAATGCACGCATCGCATTTCGGGTTGTGCTTTCATTCCGGCATCAAGGAAAGCAGGCAGATCTTCTGCCCGTACCGGGCCATAGATCACACGAAACCCACATCGTTCACTTACCAAATGAGCGCTCACTCCGGGCGCTCCGAGTTGTGGAACGATGAGTTTGTTGTGCGATACGATTCGTTCAAGAGCAGATGTCTGTACGCGCCGTACGATCTCATCTGTGCCGAAAGTCCCTTTACCGGCAGCGCACCAAACATTGATTCCTTTGGTATCGAGCACGAGAATCCAGCAATTGCGACCGGTCAGAGCGCTGCGCAAGCGGTCGAAACTGAGCTTGTAGTTGGCGGAGACCATTACCGGAGACTCTGCTGTCGGATTACCAACTGCATACAGACCGGGTGTTACTCGGTAGTTCATGCGGCCAATTCCCCAGCGCGCTTTGACGGTGCCGAGATGATCCCGAAGACTCAGTTCGGTTCGCACTCGCGGCACGTCTCCAATAACTGTATGAACGACGCCGTCTGAAAATGTCATTAGTTGTCTCCTATCGAATTGTGATCAGCAGATAGAAGCCCACGCCGATTAGAAGCACACCGGAGCAAACACGAATAGCAGGCATGATCCGCTGAGCTACATTTCCCAGCCGACCCAGTCCATAACCGATTCCTACCAATCCAGCGGCCAGCGGAAGGCTGTATCCGAGTGCGAATACCGCGAACATGGCCGCACCTGCAACAGCAGAGCCTTTAAGCACCGTTGCGCCTATGACCATTCCAAGCAGCGGATTGCAGCCAATCGAACAAGCGGTTGAGGCTCCGCCGATAATCAAACCATAGACTGCTGCACCCATTGCGCCACGGCTGACGACTCTTTTATTAAGATTTATGCTTGGAATCTTGAGCGGCGCGAGTCCCAGAGTGATCAGGCCGAATAAGACCATAAACAGACCAGCGACCAATCGCCAATAATTTCCCAATGAAGCGCTAATGACATGGCCAATGAATCCGGATAGCGCACCAATTATTGCCAGAGAAATTGTTGTGCCAAGCATGAAGAACAATCCAACAAGCAGGAGTTCGCGGCGACTATTCTGTGTACCAATAGTGCCAGCATATCCGGCTACTGCTCCGACTACCGGCAAGGTACAGCAGGAAGTGACTGAGCCAAGCATTCCCAGCAGAAAAACCGCCGGAAAGAAGGCAAAGCTCATTTGGTCAGCAGACAGAATCTGCTGTATCCATTGCTCCATTGTGCTTCCTCTACTTAGGGCAGCAGTTGCTCTTGCAGTCGCCGCAGTCTTTTGCCGCAGGTGGTGCAGATGCGGAACTGGCCATTAGCGAGTAAGCGCCCACTCCGACAGCAGACAACATCACGATTCCAAAAATCAGAATCTTGATTCGGGATTTTTTCCCAGTTGGCGAACCGCAATTGCAGCCCGTACTCGTTTCATTCGATCCTCCACCGCAACAGTTGGTTGAAGGATTCTCCGTTCCCTTTTCATCTTCCATGATTTTCTCCGGTTGTTAATTCTTCCGCTTCCTCTACCGCACACGTGAAGAAGGAGGCAAGCAGTTGTAAGGTATCTTCACTGATCCAGCATTCGATTTTCTGTCCACGCCGCTCAACGTTAATCAGACCTGCCCGGCGCAATTCCTTGATATGATGTGACACTGTGGAGGCGGCCAGATCAAGGTTCTCGCCGAGGTCGCCGACGCAGCGGCGGATTCCTTCGATGTTCGCAGTACAACATCTACTTGGAACACAGCAGGTTGCAAGCCTGAGAAAAATCCTCAACCGCTGCGGATTGGACAGTGCCTTGAACATTTGAGCTAAGGCATCAAGGTCGTTAGTTTGATTGTTCGACATATATCGAAATATACAAAAAGAAAAGCGGTTTGTCAAGTCGGATTCTCTGCAACCCTCTCGAAGAGCCTATCTTGAAGTAACGATTTCCGCATATTTTGGTCTTGTCCTCCATCTATCTTCATCCGCTATGCAGGGGAAGAACCGGAGAAGAGGTGGCAGAGGACGCCGAAAGTATGGCGAGTTTCAAACCAATGAAAAAACAAAATGTTAATCTATTATGAATAATATCAATGCCTTACGCTAAGTTGCTGTTTTTTCCAATCGCCTGCAGCCTCTTCCTCGCCTCTCTTCCGCCTCACCTCCTCTACTACGCACCATTTTCCTCTATCTCGCAACTTCAGGAATCACAGGAATCCTCTCGATTGTTGACTTCCGTATCCAAAAAAGTAAATGCTGGAGGAATATGGATTTGAAAATTAGTTCAAATTTCTCTTGCATTACCTTTTTCGGGAGTGTATATTGTTGGCGTTCTCAGCGAATGGAAAACAGAGATCCTGAGTTTCCGAGATAGCTCAAGACGGATCTTTTGTCATCCTGAACCCCCTAAGTCTGCGAGGGGGGTGAAGGATCACTGAAAGTTCGTCCAAGCAAATCTTCACACTTTTGCTATCGCACTCTCAGTGATCCTTCACGGCGGAAGACCTTGTTCAGGATGACAACGGTCGGACCTCCGAGATCTTTTTTGGGATTTTGGATTTCGGATTTTCTTCAGATTCCGAGACTCATCGTCGCATCTTTCTTTCCGCGATAGCGATTGGTCCGCAGCGTTGGTCTGTGTTTCGGTTTCGTTTCGAACTTGATCTTCGCTGTTTCAATCAGCATCTCTTGCCTTCCCAACCCTGCTCGTATCGCATAGTCTCGAAATTCCCGATTGAGTTCAAATAGCAGATAGTTTCTTGTGTGTTTGTCGCCTTTATGGCGGTGAATATCCACACATGCAAAACCGGTGCTGCCTGTTCCCGCAAACGGATCCAATACCAGTTCATCGGGATCGGTGCTCTTCTCGATCAGTTGCCGCAACAGTTCAATCGGTTTCTGAGTCGAGTGAGCACGCATTGCCGATGGCACATTATCACATTCCAGCACATCCGAGTCGCGCAACCCGTTCAGGTCCCTCCTGCCCTTCGAGGCAAAGATAATCATCTCATGCTGCGGAGCGAATGATCCGTTAAGATCCCCGCTGCCATGATTGTTTTTCACCCAGATCAGGCAATTCTTCACCTTGAACTTTCTGCTGATGGAGTTGTAGAACACCGGATACATATCGAAGCGCGTGAAGCAGTAGAAGTGCCGGTCATTTTTCATCACACGATGCACCTGATCCACCCAGCCATCCACCCAACTCAGATCGCAGTCATTGGCAAATTTCGGCAGTTTCTCCCTTGCCGTGCGACGATTGGATTGATAGTCAATTCCGTAGGGCGGATCAGTCAGCACAAGATCCACGCATTCGTCGGGCAACCTCTCAAGCTCTGCAAAGCAGTCGCCGCAGATGAACTCATTGATCGGAAATCCAGAAGTACTCATAGTCTCCTCAGAGAGAGGGTCACCTCGCTGATTGCTGGGTGACCCGTGAATAAATTTTAGCCGCCGAAACCTAACATAGCCTTAAACACATAGCCGCCAATCGCAGGATTTTCTTTCAAGCGACGAGTGCAATACCCATACCACGAATCGCCGAACGGCACATATACTCTCAGAAAATGACCGCGCTCATGAATCTGATTTCTCAATTCGTGCCGCACGCCTAACAGCATTTGAAACTCATAACGATCTTTGGGCAGACTGTATTTGGCAATCAGGTTTTCCGCCTCAGCAACCAGCACTTCATCGTGAGTGGCAATCCCCACATAAGCTCCACCCTTGAACATGGCATCGAGTAGCGCAACGAAGTTTTTGCGAATCTCATCTTTTTCCTTGAAGGCAATCGCTTCCGGTTCCACGTAGATCCCTTTGCAGAGACGATAGTTGCTTGCGCCACCGTCCATCAGTCTTTTTGTGTCATCAAGCGAGCGGCGGAGGTATGCCTGTATCGCCACTCCCACTCGAAACTCGCGACGGAACTCCTCGTAGACCTTGAAGGTCTCGGTCGTATAGGGCGAATCCTCGATGTCAATCCGCACAAAGATATTTTTCTGCGCCGCGCTCTCGGTCACACGCCTGATACTCTTGCGACAGAATTGCGGATCAATCGAAAGACCAAAGGCGGTCAATTTGATGGATATGTTTGTATCGAGTTTCTCGGCTGCAATCGTGTCAAGGAAGTCCACATACGCTCGGGTGGTCTTTTCGGCTTCCTGTTGATCGGTAACGAACTCCCCAAGGACGTCCACCGTACAGCGAAATCCCTTCTGGTTTAGCTCACGAATACAGTTTACAGCATCCGTTTTCGATGCACCGGCGATATATCGAGCCGCCACCTTGCCAATCATCCACTTGGGAACCATCGGCATTGCGCCCACCACAAAACGATCCAGTAATGTCATAGTTGCCCGTGCATTAGAAGTGTAAAGTTGCAGTGACATGAGGAGTCAGTCCACGGTCATAAGAAAGATCAGGAGAGATGTCCAACTTATAAAGATGCGCGTCCACATAAGCATCTCCCATCGAGAGCAGAATTGTCCCCGCCAGCCACCAGAGCAGCTTGTTGCGGCTGTTGCGGTAGAATTTTTCCAGTCTGAAATCACCACCGGTCTTGAAGCGCATCATCTGATCGTTTTCGTGGGATGCGCTGACGATCAGCGTTCCTTGCAACAGCGCAAACCCAGCCGCTTTCACGTAGCTCTCATTGTAAAATTGACCCCACCCCGGAATCACCATTGATCGCAGTACGGCTCCCGTTGTGCTTTTCAGCGGCTTGCCCCTTACACTGTCCGGCTCCGCACCAAATAAAGTTAATGCACAAGTCAGAAGCAGCAGGAAAGAAATCAAGGAACAAGCGCGAGACACTCAATTTCCACCAGAACGTCTTTCGGCAAGCGCGCAACTTCCACCGCACTGCGAGCCGGAGGATCATGCGGGAAATAGCGGCTATAGACTTCATTCACCGCTGCAAAGTCATTCATATTTTTCAGGAACATCGTCACTTTGACAGCGCGAGGGAGTGAACTTCCGGCAGCCTCAAGAATTGCCGACACGTTTTTCAACACTTGCTCAGCTTGTTCAGCGGCAGTTACGCCGACAATCTGACCGGACCCTGGATCCAGCGGGATTTGTCCGGCTGTGTAGACCATGCCGCCACTGAAACGAATTGCCTGACTGTAAGGCCCGATGGCGGCTGGCGCATGATTCGTTACTACGATTTCTCGATTCATTTGTCCTTGGAAATGTCTTTGAATTCAGCTTCTTCAATACGATCTTCGTTAATCTGAATGCGGCTTTGTTTCCCATGCCCTTTGACTCGTTCTTCTGTCCTTCGCGGTCTGGCAAGAGCAGCAATATACCGCACCAGCAGAAACATAATCACAAGAATCAGGAGAAAGCGAATCATGGGTCACTCACAGTCCTACCGGATTGTAATAGTGAATTCCCGGCGCGTCTCTCTCGATCTCTTTCATCAGCGTCTCCAGATGTCCGGGGTTGTTGACATAATCCAGTTCCGTGGCATTGACAATCAGCAGCGGGGAGTCTGAATAGTTGAAGAAGAAGTGGTTGTATGCTTCGTTCAGCGTCCGCAGATACTCCTGTGAAATCTCCTTCTCATAGGGCCGATTGCGAATCCGTATGTTCTGCATCAGCCGCTCCGTCGAGCTTTGAAGATACACCACAAGGTCAGGCTGCTTCACCTGCACTTCCACGATGGACATGACTTTCTCATAGAGCGCGATCTCCGCTTCACTCAAGTTGATATACGCGAATATTCTGTCTTTGGCAAACAGATAGTCAGCCAGCACACAAGGATGAAAGAAATCCGGCTCCGGAATCGTTTGCTGCTGTTTGAATCGCGAAAGCAGGAAGAAGAGCTGCGTTTGAAAGGCGTAGCGCTGCGGGTCCTTGTAGAATTGATCGAGGAATGGATTCTCTTCAGGGTTCTCCAAGACCGTGAGCGCATTCATCTTCGCCGCAAGGAGACTCACCAGCGAGGTCTTGCCGACACCGATGACACCCTCAACGACAATATAGCGTTGTGGTCCTACGGGCATTGTGGAATTTGTTGCGGGAGATGTTTCCAAACTTTACAGGTGTCCTTTGATAGTGACAAGAGTTCGGAGAAGGTCTGATTGAGTACTGGATGGGTCTTGTCCGGCACAAGCTCATTCAGTGGTATCAGAACAAAGTTTCGCTTGGCAAGTCGCGGATGCGGCACGCGCAGTTCGTCCGAATGAATGCACTCGCCCCCCCACAGCAGCAGATCCAGATCGCAGGTGCGCGCCGCGATGGCTCGTTCCCGAATCCGTCCCAGAGCCGCTTCGATTTCTAAGAGCACCTTCAAGAAGTGCATTGGAGTGCCGTTTTTTTCGATTTCGATGACCGCATTCAGGAAATTGCCTCCCTCCGCCCCACCCCACGGCTCGCTCTCGTACAGAGATGAGCAACGGCAAACCAAGATGCTTCTGGCATTGAAGTGAACGAGCGTTTGAGCAAACATTTGCTCGCCATCTCCAATGTTCGAGCCGAAGCCGACGTATGCGTATTCAGGTAAGTTGGCGGCGGCGGGTAACTTCGACTTCGACATACTTGATAAGTCCTCCCATAGGAACGTGCGGCTTGCGAACACGGACAGTCACTTCATGAACCGGATCAAACTTGCTCAGGATTCCATCAGCAATGACTCCTGCGCCGGTCTCAAGAAGTTGAAAGCTCTTCTTCGTAAAGATTTCAGCAACTGCACGATACAGCAGCGTGTAATCTACTGTCCAGTGCAGATCGTCGAGACCCTGATCGCGAGAAAAATTTCCGCTAACATCCAAGTCCACTTCAAACATCTGACCGATCGTGCGTTCCTCTTCGAGCGCGCCGTGATAGGCATAAAAGAGCATGGACTTCAAGCGGATTTTGTCCGAGCTGATCATGAAGACAACTCCCGCGATAGAGGATTTGCCGCATTCGCTATGCCAAGTGTGTTGATAATTCGTACAAGGCTCTCGATTAGTTTTTCCAGCCGATCAAGGGGCAGCATATTTGGTCCATCGGACAAGGCGCGTACCGGATCGGGATGAGTTTCCACGAACACAGCAGAGACGACTCCGGTGGCCACAGCAGCGCGAGCAAGCGGCTCGATGAACTCGGGCGATCCTCCTGAAACCCCGGCCACGCCTCCCATGCGTTGAACACTATGTGAGGCATCGAATATCACCGGATATCCCAATGAGGAAAGTCTCACCAGCGAGCGCATGTCTACGACCAAATCGTGATAGCCGAAAAACTGCCCGCGCTCGGTCAGCAGAATGCGTTTATTGCCGGTGGATTCCACTTTTTTCGCACTAAAACTCATGTCATTCGGAGCCAAGAACTGCCCCTTCTTAATGTTCACAGGCTTGCCGGTCTTGCCAGCAGCGACAAGCAGATCCGTCTGGCGGCAAAGAAAAGCGGGAATCTGAAGGATGTCTACTACTTCTGCTACCGGCTGTGCTTGATAAGGCTCATGGATGTCGGTGAGTACAGGCAAACCGATCTCGCTGCGAACTTTTTCCAGAATTCGCAAACCTTCATCGAGGCCGGGACCGCGATAGCTCTCCACCGAGGTGCGATTCGCCTTGTCAAAGCTCGCTTTGAAAATGGGTAGGACTCCTGTGCGCATCGCAATTTCAAAAAACTTGGCAGCAATGTCAAGGCAAAGAGTCTCGGACTCAATCACACACGGCCCAGCGATAATCGCGAGCGGATAAAGAGTCTTGTCCGGATTAGCCAATGTGCTCCACGAGGGCTTTGGTTAGATCCGTTGTGCCGTACTTTGAACCGGGCAGGAGATCAGGCGTCAGGTATTTGCCCTCTTTGAGAACAGCACGAACAGCTTGGTCAATCATTCCGGAAGCGGTATTCTCGCCGAGATGTTCAAGCATCATCTTGCTCGCCAGAACTAACGAAAGTGGATTGGCCAGATTCTTACCCGCAATGTCAGGCGCGCTGCCGTGAACCGCTTCAAACATGGCAAGATCATGCCCGTAATTCGCGCCGGGAGCAAGACCTAACCCCCCCACAAGACCGGCGGCAAGATCCGAGAGAATATCTCCGAACAGGTTAGTCGTCACGATCACATCAAAGTCTTGTGGCTGGCGAACGAGTTGCATACATACAGCATCAATCACTCGCTCTTCGGCTTTGATGTGCGGATACTCAGCGGAAACCTGTCTGAAGCTCTCCAGAAACACTCCGGAGAACATTTTTAGGATGTTTGCCTTATGGACACCGGTAACTTTCTTGTGGCCGTGTTTCGTCGCATATTCAAAGGCATAGCGGCAGATTCTGACCATAGCCGGGCGCGTGTTCACAGCAAGCATCACAGCAGCGGAGCGTTCGCGATCCACGTACATCTCCTTGCCGGCGTATATTCCCTCTGTGTTCTCGCGGACGGTTACAATGTTGACACCCGGCCAACACGTTTTCACTCCTTCATAGGATACGCAAGGCCGCACGTTGGCAAAGAGTTCGAATTCCTTACGCAAGGCAACGTTCACACTGCGAAAACCTTCACCGATGGGGGTCGTGATCGGTCCCTTCAGTGCGATGCGATTCAGCCGAATGGACTCAAGCAGTTCATCGGGGCACGGATCGCCACCAGCAGCGATGGCCGCCATTCCCGCCTGAACCGTTTCCCACTCGATTGGCACTCCGGTCGCCTCAACAACTGATACTGCAGATTCGGTGATCGAAGGCCCGATTCCGTCTCCCGGAATGAGTGTGACTCTATATGAACGTTTAAGACTCATTCGGTAGTCACGCGCTCCAACTTGTGTACCTGCGTGCGAACCGAGTGCAATCCTTCAGCGTAGTCTTGACAGGCCTTTACAAAATCCCGAAAGAGCGGATGCGGTCTCGTGAGCCTGCTCTTGAGTTCAGGGTGAAACTGCACGGCGAGAAACCACGGGTGATCCGGCAACTCGATGATCTCCACCAGATTACCTTCGGGCCAAATTCCCGTCATTCTCATCCCCGAAGATTCGAGAACATCTCGATAGTTATTGTTGACCTCAAAGCGGTGGCGATGGCGTTCGGTGATTGCGTCCTTGTCATACGCATCATGAGCCAGTGACCCGCGCGTCAAAAAACAAGGATAGCTGCCGAGCCGCATGGTCGCTCCTTTATGTCGAATTCCGCGTTGCTCAGGCATGAAATCAATTACCGGAAACTTCGTGTTGGGAGCAAACTCCGTTGAGTTGGCATTCTTCATACCACACACATTGCGAGCGAATTCGATCACAGCCACTTGGAGTCCAAGACACAGACCGAAGAATGGAATTTTATTCTCACGGGCCAGGCGGATGGCAATTTGCTTGCCTTCACACCCACGCTCGCCGAAGCCGCCCGGAATCAGAAGTCCAGCGCATCCTTTCATGAGGTCTGTGGAGCCGCGCTCAAAATCCTCCGCTTCGATCCACTTCAATTCGACGTGTGTATCATGAAATGCCCCGGCATGAATGAAGGCCTCGATGATGGACTTATAGGAATCCCGCACTTCGACATACTTGCCACAAACAGCAACCCGCACAGTCTTTCGTGGATGCTTGATTCGATCCACCAGCGCTTTCCAGTCCTTGAGATCAGGCTCATGAGCCGGCAAGCCAAGCAGAGTCAGAATTCGCTTGCCGAGATTTCCATGTTCAAGCAGCAACGGAACTTCGTAGACGGTCTCTGCGTCAATGATCTCGAAGACATCATCCTTGCCGACATTGCAGAAGAGCGCAATCTTCTCTTTCACTTTGCGGTCGAGCGGGCGATCGGTCCGGCAAAGTAGGAGATGGGGCTGAATTCCAATTTCACGAAGCTCCTTGACACTGTGTTGAGTGGGCTTGGTCTTCACTTCACCCGCCGTGGGAATAAAGGGAACCAGCGTCAAGTGCAGAAACAGGCAGCCTTGCGGCCCTTTTTCCAACGCCATTTGCCGGATCGCTTCAAGGAAGGGCAGGCTCTCAATATCTCCGACAGTGCCACCGACTTCCACAATGACAACGTCATAACGATGCTCCGTCCCGCTCACTTGCTCGATGCGGCGAATAATCTCACCGGTGATATGCGGAATCACCTGTACCGTGGCGCCAAGGTACTCCCCTTGTCGTTCCTTCGTGATCACACTGTTGTAGATCTGTCCGGTGGTCGCATTGTTGCCGCGTCCCATATCCTCATCAATGAATCGCTCATAGTGTCCGAGATCGAGATCCGTTTCGGCGCCGTCTTCGGTCACATAGACCTCACCGTGCTGGAAAGGATTCATAGTGCCCGGATCCACGTTGATGTAGGGGTCCAGCTTCATCATTGTGATGTGCAGTCCACGCGCTTTTAGCAATCTGCCAATGGACGCGGCGGCGATTCCCTTTCCCAGAGATGAAACTACTCCGCCTGTGACAAAGATGTACTTTGTCTTTGCTCGCTT
>JAGVEU010000063.1 GCA_020057985.1 Calditrichota bacterium
AGTCGGGAGTTTCGATTCTAACTGTCGCCACGAATTGAACTGGTAGACGGAGACTTTGTCGCCGACTCCCTTAAGATTCAATTCTATCTTGGTGACCGTTACTAACTCCCGAAGATGATCGAAAAGCGCCTGATCAAAAAGGACAGTCTGGCTGTCTGCTTTCGACATCAACCGCGCTGCGAGATTGACGGCCTCTCCCATGACCGTGTATTCGTGACGCAACTGGGAACCAACTTCGCCACAAAGCAGCGGACCCGCCGAGAGACCAATTCTCACACTGACATTAGATGATGGCAGACGCAGAATTGCTTCCGCTGCCTGTAAGGCGTTGAGTCTGTCGCTTTCGCTCCGGTTGAGCGCCCCGAATAGCGCCAGCAATTTGTGACCGCGAACAAACGGGTCAATGCGTGCAACAATTCCACGGTTGCTTTCGATTATTCGAAAGATGTTGTTGATTGTCTCACTGGCTTGAGAGAAGGAAGTTAAGTTTGCCTCGCCGGCTCTATCATCAGGCAAAAGCAGATTGGCAAAGAGAACGGAGACCTGTCGGTGTTCACTCTGCAAACCCGCATCCAAGCCATCGTTGAGCTTCCTTTCTCTGACCGCTTCTGGCACGTACTTCTCCACAGTGCTGCAAGCCCAAGCAGACAACGATAACTCAGCCCGGACACCAGTGACATCTGATGCCGGGGGGATTGGCGACGGCCGAACCACCCAATAACTTTCTTTGGCGGAATTGGAATGATCGACTGTATCTGTATTTTGCAATGACGACGCGAGCGCAATTTCTCCCGCAGTTGCTATGTCTGCAGCATGGTACGCTTCCGCAATGATAGACCCGGCAATTTCGAATTCCAAGCCGCTGTCTGCGTTACCGAACGTGATGATCTCGAACTGTCCCGCCGTTGCCCCGGCATGGAGGGATAGCTTGTGGGTACGGCAGACCGGATGCTCTCGGTTGAGACGATCGACCTCATGCAGCATCTCCGCAAACACTTGCTCGATATTACTTTCTGATGGGAAGTAGCACCAGACAGCGTCACCAGAGAACTTGAGAATGTCGCCGTCATGCAGTGTGATGACCTGTTCCAGTGACTTGAACAAACTGTTCAGCAACTCGGTTAGAATTTCAGAACCGATCTTGCCCTGTTTGGCCAATGCGCGAGTGAGTGCCGTAAACCCGCTCGTGTCGGCAAAAAGCAAGACGCCCGTGTGATCAGTGCGTTGATGGATTCCCGCATGCGGATGCATCTGATACCAGTGGAGCAACAGGCGTGGCAGATATGACGTGATTCTATGGTCCATCGATACTTGTACTTAGAAGAACATCCTGATTATGTAAAGAGCCGAAATGTGCAGCGCTTGATCGATAAAGAATCCCTGCTTGCCGCCATTGGATTTGTTGGTCTTTACATAGTCTTGCAGCCAGTGCTGAATATAGAGCGCCACAAGCACAAGCAGATGAGTCAGTGTTGGAAATACTTGATCTCCCGTCAATTTCTTGCCAAACCACCAGAAAACGCCGATGGTTAGAGTGTAGATCAAGACATGAAGGGATAGAACTTTCTTGGAAGAACCCTTCATCCTTGCCATGTAGTCTGTCTGCAGCGCGTAGTCGCCAAAGATGTGCGCCAGCAACAAGAAAAACAGTACATCCGGCATATCGTTCGCCTCTAACCCAAGAATGTGATCACGAACTTCGTGCCCGCACCGGGCGTTGACTCCACCTGAATCGTGCCTTGATGCTGCTCGACAATCTTCTTGACTGTGATGAGACCGATTCCGTGTCCCCGTTCCTTGGTCGTGAATCTTCTATTGAACAGTTCCGCCTGGAGTTCAACCGGAATGCCGGGGCCATTGTCCGCAACAATCAACTGCGGCCGGCGATTCGTCTCATCCATGCACAGCTCCACCGAGATCTCTTTATTGGGCTGGTCCGTCAAGGCATTGAGTGCCTCGGCTGCATTCATCAGCAGGTTTAGCAGCACCTGCTGGATCTGCCGCTCATTAAGCCGTAACTGCGTCGGGAACAACGGATCAACAACTCGTGCGATTTTGATGTAGTGGAATCGTTCCTGCGGCGCCAGGAATCTTATGATGACTCTGATCATCTCGCTCAGGTTAACCTCCGCGAATCCTCCTTCGTCACCTCGGTCACCCATGAGGTTCTCCACGAAACTCTCGATCTCCTGAAAACCTTTGTCCATGGCCGCGATATGATTCTTGTGCTTGGTCTTGAATTCGACATCGAACTTGAAGTGCATCAGATCGAAGTTGCCTTTGAGAATTGCCAGATAGTTCTTGATGTCGTGCGCGATTCCGGAAGAAATCTCCCCTGCAGTGGCGAACCGCTCCAGCTTGATGATTTGTTTATTCAGCTGGATCAGTTCCGAAATGTCCTCACAAATGAACAGATAACTGCTTTCGGAATCATAAGAATGAAGGCGCGAAACGGATAGATACAGGGTTCGGATGTTTCCGTCAACCGATGCCTTGGTCTCGCCGACCCAGCTTGGTTGCAGTGAGTTCCACAGAGTCTGAATCGGATTACTGTTTGGGAAATAGGATAGTAGTGACTTCCAGTGGCCGCCCGAGGCGACTTCGAATACTTTCGTCGCAGCCGGGTTAGCCCGCCTTACTTCGCCCCGCTTGTCAGTAATGATTATCGCTGCCGGGGACTGCTCGATGAGTTGTTCAAGGAAGTCGTTTACTAATGACAACTCCTTGTTCTTGATCTGCAGGTGATCGTTGTTCTCTTCCAGTTCCCGGATTCTCTGGGAATCTGACTCACGCAACTTGTGGCTGAGGTCCTTCATCAGACCGAGAGCAAACGTCGGAACTTCTTTGATCACTTCGAGGAACCATTCGCGGCTGCACTCGGATATCTCGCAATCGGTTTGCGCCACAACAGTAGCGAAACGCGGAGTGTCCTCCACCAGCGCCATTTCGCCAATCGTCTCCCCCGGTCCGCGATGGGCGATCACCACTCCATCCCTAATTACCGCTACGGAGCCGGATACAATCGAGACCATAGTGGAGCCGATATCCCCTTGCGAGAAAATAACTTCACCCGAACGGAAATGTTGCTTGACTGATTCGCTCAGTTTGGCTGTCAACATACTTCGCTCCAAGACGACATTAAAGCGTTGCCGGCACTTCTTATGTATGAGTATCG
>JAGVEU010000113.1 GCA_020057985.1 Calditrichota bacterium
AGCGCGCTGCGTTCCTCGTCACTTAATTTAATTTCTGGGGCTTGTTTACTCATAACCCCAAGATAATTATTTATTATGTCTTTTGCAAGTAGGTACTAGCACCAGGAGGGGAGACCATGAAGTCATCCGTGCTGTTGCCCAATCTACACAATCAGTATTAATGACGGCAAAAGTAGCTATGCGGTCTGACTTCAGGTAATTGAGCGAATTCTACTCCATACCATAACGCAAAAGCCCCCGACCGTTCTGTCGGGGGTTCTCTGTATCCAATGACTTGACACTCCGAATAGATATTCGTAAACTGATGGAATCATTTTGTCAGATTTTATAGCGGTTTCTCTCCATCTCATGAAAGGAATTAGCCATGTCCGCAATTGTGAAACATATTCTTCTGATCGGCACGGGATTGCTATGTTCGTATTTGCTATGTGTCGTGAGTTGCAGGAAAGACGAGGACAATGAACCTGCTCCGGAGCCGAGTTTGTCACTAACTGCGCCAAATGGCAATGAAGTCTGGTTTGTCGGAGATGCGGACACGATTCGCTGGAACTCAGTCGGACTTAACGAGAACGTCCGGATCGAGTTGAACCGGAACTTCCCTTCAGGAACATGGGAGAGCATTTCCGGGAGCGCCGCCAACAATGGAAGCTATGGATGGCTCGTAACGGATACGGTCACAACAGTGGCGCGAGTGAGAATTCGCGGCGTGGCCAATTCAAACAAGAGTGACATCTCTGACCTGAACTTCAGCATTGGCAAGCGCGGAATCGTGTTGACCGCGCCGAATGGTGGCGAAACCTTGTTCATCGGCGATGCGGACTCGGTCAGATGGACAACGACTTCACCTCCTCAGGACAGTATCAAGATCGAACTGAATCGCGGTTATCCAATTGGAGGATGGGAGACTATCACAGCGAAGTTCGTCAATTCCGGCAGTTTTCCATGGCTGATTTCTGGAACTGCCGGCACAAACGCGCGGATGAGAATCCGTAGTTTCGAGCATCCTGCTGTAGGCGATTCGTCAAACGCCAACTTCTCACTTGCCGTTCGCTCGATCATCGTGAACAGACCGGCCGGAGGTGAGCTGTTTGCAATTAGCGCAACGGACACCATTAAATGGACGTCCAATCTTTTGGAGCCCCTGAAGATCGAGCTGAATCGAAGCTATCCTTCCGACGCATGGGAGATCATCTATCCCAGCGCGGGAAACACCGGTCGGCTCGCATGGACTGTGGTTGGACCTGTAACCATTGCAGCACGAGTGAGAATCACAGGTGTTTTGCATACAAGTGTCGGTGATACCTCGAACACGGACTTCACGATTGCCACTCCAGAATTAGCACTTCTCGCGCCCAATGGAGGTGAGAGTCTGACTATCGGATACAATGATTCAATCCGATGGACCTCCTCCAACCTTCCGGGAAATGTCAAGATCGAATATACGACGGCATATCCGTCGGGAGCATGGCAAGTGATTGCCTTCGCTCCGAATACCGGAGTATACGTTTGGACGGTCACGGAGCCTTCGACCTCGACGGCGCGCGTACGTGTAAGCAGTGTCTTTCTGCCCCTGCTTAGCGACGAATCAGACTCAAGCTTCACGATCAGTGGGCGCGCAATTTGGACCGTCATGGCCTACTGCGATGGCAACAACACCTTGGACGGTTCCGGTGGCTTTTCATCCTCAGTAATCAGGAACGTTCAGGACATGGAGTTGGTGGGCAATCAGGATGTCGTCCATATCATTGCGATGGTTACGTCCATGCGAACAGGTGGAGTTGCCAAATACTACCACGTCGAGTATCGCCCCGCGGAACTTCCGGATTCCATCAGCTCTCCCATGCTCCTCAATCGCGGACTCAAAGACATGTCCGATCCAACCACCCTCAGGGAGTTCATCAACTACTGCACAGCAAACTATCCTGCTCAACACTACATCCTTGTGCTTGATGATCACGGAGCCGGTTGGCCGGGCAGTTGTCTTGATGAAGTCAATGGCGGTGGAGGTTTCCTGACCATGCCGGAACTCAAAGAAGCCATCTCCCAGTCCGATATCTCCCATGTGGACATTGTGGTTTTTCATGCATCGTCAATGGCTATGGCAGAAGTAGCCTATGAGTTGCGGAACGTAGCGGACTACATGGTTGCCGGACAATTCGTCATGCCAATGACGAATCTCCTCGCGGCAGATCTCTGGCTCGATTGGCTGCGGAGCAATCCCGGTATGTCTTCCGCTAACGTGGCGCAGAAAATCGCAGAGAACGTAATCGTCCGCGCTCAGGCGCATCAGAAGACCATACAATTTGCGGTCATAGCTCTCGAACAAATGCCCAGCCTCGCTTCCGAAGTTGGCTCGTTGGGGAATATCCTAATCGCCAACGCGGCTCCTCACTGGAATGAAGTCTTAGACGCATGGGATCAAGTACATGCTTCGTTTGATGCCCCAGCATTTGTAGACCTACGTGAATTTGCAGTCAGGATACTTCAGGAGACAAATCTCGGACAGAACAATCTCATTCAGAATGCAGCAAATAACGTCATTGCCCTGATGAGCAGCGCTGTCCCCTTTACTTCCGTTTACTTTCAACCTCCCGACCAGCCGGTTGCGCGCGGTGGACTTAGCATTCACTTACCTGTCCAATATGGTGAGTTTGATTCGAGCAACTATGCGGCGCTTGAATTCCAACAGACCAACTGGATCAATTTCCTTTCAGCCTTTCTTCAGAATGCAGGCGGTCAGGAACCAACCGGACGCTGTTGCTACAACAATAACACACAGTGTGTTGTCAGTACGCAGTCGGAATGTGCGCAACTCCAAGGGATCTGGACTCAAGGTTTGAACTGCACTGCTCCTTGCCAGCAGCCTGACTGTGCCGATAGCTGCCATCAGGCACAAACAATCCAAATTGGACAGAATGTGGAAGAGTGTCAGTTCACCGACCAGCATCGGCTTCATTGGTTCCGTATTACGCTCAATCCCGGAACCTATCGTTTCCACCTCAGCAACTTTCCTCAAGGCGCAGACTACGACTTGTATACCTTCGGGCAATGCTCAGACTACCCCAGCAGCCCAACTCTGTGCAGCGGCAACAACGCAGGACCGGAGGATTTCCAGTGCGTCATTAGTTCTACGGTACAGATTCAAGTCCTTGCCAGCGCCTTTCAAGGTCCGTACGGAAATTACTCCCTGCTCATCTCGCAGTTGAGCGAACCGGCAGCGGACGCTCCTGTCATTGATATTGGGAAACCATGAGGTTCGCAAATGCATTTCCCCCCGTTCACGGGGGGATAAAGGGGGGTTACTCAAAAACAGCTTCGCCGGGTGGGATAGCCTCACCCGACCGAAATCCGAGAATTATTCTCCAATGATCTGAACATGAATCTCTCGTGATCTCGGACGGTTATCGTGGTCAATAACCACAATCTGCTGCCATGTGCCGAGCACGAGCGAACCCTCTGCGATCGGAATCGTAATGCCCGGCCCCATCAGGGTCGCGCGAAGATGTGAGAATCCATTATCATCTCCCCATGTATTGCCGTGCCGGGTTTTCAAAGAACTCGGCACAAGCTTTTCTAAGAACTCCTTCATGTCTTCCACAAGGGCAGGCTCATACTCGATGGTTGAAACTGATGCCGTTGACCCAACAACAAAGACGCAGGCAAGACCGTTTTGTACTCCGGACTTTTGCACAATGTTCTGTACGCGGTCTGTAATGTCCCGAATATCAGAATGACCTTTTGTGGAAAGAGAAATGCTCTCACTGTATGACTTCATGGTGACACTACGATCTTGCTACTCTGGTTCTTTAACTCTTGCCGCCGGTCCTCCGGAACTCCCTAAATCTGAAATCGAGCCATCGGGATTCGTCAGGGCTGAATCGCCCGCAGCTCGCGCCGGTGACTTATCGCTTAGCTGAAAACTGAGCGTGTCTGCGAAGAGCGGATCGGCTACAATGAACGCTGTTGAATCCATACCGTCAACTTGCCTTGCGGTGTTGCCCCACACAAGATTATGCGAGATCTCCCATCCCACCGTATCGCCCTCCTGATTCCAAAATCCCACACATGGACAAACCCACTGCTTTCGCCATCCGTTGAATGCCGAGATGTTGTTCACGATTCGACCGCGTGTGCCGGAATTCCAGATGGCAATCCCACAGTTGCCGTTGCGTGCGACCGTGTTATTCTCGGCAATCAACGTGCTCTCACCGGATGCGATGATTCCCCAACCGAGATTATCGGCAACCACGTTGTTGCGCGCAACGACCGTCGCTGTGCCGAATGATCCGATTCCCTTCCAATAGTGACTGACACGATTGCGCAAACAAACCGCGCTTGCGTCCCACGTCACTCCAATGCCCGCGCCTCGCCCCGAATCAATCACGCAATCGGTGATCGTTGCCGTCGCTCCGCGGTAGAGGGCAATACCGTCCCACGTATTATTGGTAATGGAGCAGTGCTCAATCCACGCCTCACTATTTTCGCGAATCATGATTCCCCCAATGCCCACGATGACCGAGTCCATGCGATTGGTGTTGTCAAACAGATGGCAGTTGCGAATAGTCGCAGTGGAATACTTGATCACAATGGCTGCATCGGTAGCCGCTCCGCTTGTGTCCCGTTTGCCGCCTGTAATTCCCAGATTCTCGATAACTGATCCTCGCGAGTTCAGTAGCAGCGCTCCGTAGCCGGCATTCGTCACGAGCGTCGTAGAGCCCGCGCCGTCTCCACATAAGACCAGACTCTTACCTTCGATTAAGAATCCGCAGGTGGCATAAACACGCGTTCGATGCTCCTGACAGTTGCCACAGGTTTGCTCAACAAAAGCGGTTGTCGAAGCTCGGAACACTCCCGCGAAGATGTAAAGTGTATCGCCATCATGTGCGCGATCAATAC
Source organism: Calditrichota bacterium (assembly GCA_020057985.1). Lineage (GTDB taxonomy): Bacteria > Electryoneota > RPQS01 > RPQS01 > RPQS01 > JAGVEU01. Next base: position 4,897 of record JAGVEU010000113.1, read on the forward strand.
TCTGCTGCAAGTCTTCTCCTGCCTTGACAGAGAGCGTTGCGCCTAGAGCGTAACTCGCGCACAAAAGAACGACGCCGACTGCCGATACAAATATTCTATTCCCCCACGAACAGTGGATGGACAAAGGGAGGTAATCCCTCGATATTCTCAAGAACCTACATAACGCTCGCATCTGTTTTTCTCCTTCGTGTGCCTCTCTTTTCCAATATACGGCTTTTGGAGTTCAGTTGTTCATGTATTCCAGTTTCACGATGTGGGCCATAAATAGAAGAAAACGTGGAGGTTAGAAAATTGGGAAAATAATAGATATCCTTGTCGTCTTGAGCCAAGAAAATTCTCAGGCGACGCATATTCTCTTGCTTGGAGGTCTTACAATGTTTATATTATAGAGAGTGCAAGTTAGACATGAAGAGTGGTTCATCCGTATTGTGAAATAGTTCACGATACGGAGGGCTACATCCGTCAAGTGAAGTCAACCATGAAGGAGATTATCATGAAAAAAGTATTACGTATTCTCTTGCTTCTTTGCGCAGGAACAATGTGGACAAATTCTGCCGTCTATGCGCAATGTGCGACGAGCATGTTAGTAGCGCTCGACGGCGAGCAAATGACCCTTAACGTGTCGGTGCGAACCATGGATCCTCACTGCATTGCAGGTGGAACGATCTATTATGAGTGCATCCCACTGGGAGCGGTTTTCTACGAGCGGGAAAGCGAGAGCCGGTGGGACTGGTGTTTCGAAATCAAAGCCACCGACGAGATCAGCCGGAATCCAATTGTTGCTGTGAACATGCCTCCCGGTATGCCTTTCCAACTTCTTGCCCGTACGGTGTACACAGAGCCGGAGATTTATCCGTCGCAGATTAAGGAGGAAATGGTGTGGGTTAATCCGATGAGCGGATTTCTTGAGACCTATCATCCGACTCCATGCCTGGACAATGTTCCTTCTGTAGTAGTTCATGGCAGCTTCTGTTTTCTGGTCTGTCACAAAGTCTATCGTATCCAGCTCGTGACAACGCCCTTCGAAGGACAACCGATTATTAATGTCACTCCCGGATGCCCCGGTGGAAGTACTTGCCCGCCATATCCCTGTGCACCAGGTGATCCGTGGGATTTCATCCACTTTGTCTATTGGGAGAATGGCTCATGGTGGCTCTACTTCGAGTACTCGGATGCAGCCAACGAACCGGTCTGCTACTGCGTGACATGGCACGAAAGCTTGCCTCCCAACTGCGCCCCGCATGCATTGGCTGCATTCAACGAGGTGACGCAAACCTTTGATATCACAAACTGGAATGAAGGCACTTGCGGGTCCGGCTATACCCGCGAGTACTTTTCCTTCCCGCCCGGAGGTTATGTCGGAGAAGTCATGGACAACGACTGCGATGTGACCGAGGGAGTTTACCATCACAAGAAAATTCCTGCCGGTGCCGGCAGCTTCATGCCGGGCGAAACGTTTCAATTGGTAGCCTACATCAACTATGACACGCTCTGTCCAACTCGACCGCCTGACTACCCGAGTGACTGGCTAATCGAGACTGTTCGAGTCCTTCCCAACGGCGGTCTCGAACGGGTGAGCGTCGGCAATTGCCAATCGGCAGGTGGCGATCATGTGCCAACGTCTATGGCGTTCGGTGAAGCCCAGTGCTTTGTTGTCTGCCACAAGCACTACTACGTGCTGCTGGATACTCCTCTAAATGCCACACCGATGGTCTCCATCACTCCGGGGTGCGATCCGCCTTGTATGTCGCCGTATCCCTGCACTCCGGGCAATCCCGGAGATTATTGGTATGCCATCGAACGCTGGGGGAATCAGTATTACCTTCATTTCGAATATTCCAATGAGCAGCGCGAGCCTGTCTGCTACTGCGTCCACTACAACAACTTGGTCATGCACAGCGCCGATGTATACTCGCTGGCCAGTCTGCGCAATCCTGACTATGATGTCGAGAGCTTTTTCGACATCACCTATTGGACATCCAGTGTGCAGTCTGAGGGAGTGGGCACGATGGAAATCCTGGCCTATCCTCCGGGAGTCTATATCGGCCCGTATGACCCACAGTTTATTGCTCGCGAAAGGAAGGAAACGCGAGAAATAGCGGTTGGTCCGGGCAGTTTGCCTCCGGGAACAACCGGCTTCTTCGATGTTTTTGTCGAGGTAACCATCGAGGGTGAACTGCAGAGAAAGGAGATTATTGAGAGCTTCATTGTAACTCCCCAAGGTCGTCTTGAGCGCTGGGATCCCGTCACCCCTTGCACTGGCCTTGTGCCGCCAATGATGGACGTGGGACAATCGTCCTGCTTCCTTGTGTGCCATCAGATCTATGACATTATCATGAACGCGCCACCCGGCGCAGGCGAACCGATTATCAGCGTCCTAACCGGATGCAATGAATGGCCGCAATGCTCATTCGCCCCATTCTGTGAGCCGGGCGCACCAACGGATTACTGCTATCGCTTTTATCGCGATCCGCTCGGAATCTGGCACATGCTTTTTGAATATTCAAATCCAATGCACGAGCCAGTCTGCTATTGTGTGACCTACGAAGGAAACCTGCCCGACTGTGAGACACATGAGTTACTCGCGCTCGACGAACGCGACCAAACCCTCGATATTAGCATGTGTGTCGTTCCGAGATTTCCTAATCCTCCTGCACCATGCATTGCCAACGGTCATGTGACTCTGTGGTCTGATCCTCCCGGAGCGCTCTTCATCGTGCATCCGGGACAATTGGATTTCCATGATGTTGGCGCAGAATGGTACACCATTGAAGTGGCGGTTCTTCCCGGTGAATTGCCGCCCAATGTGCCGATAACGCTCTACGCACTTATTGATTACACCGATCCGCCTTACCCGGATGTACTAAAGAGCGAGACTGTGCGAGTAGAGATGAATGATCCGCCACAGTTTGAAATCGCGGACATGGGTGGCGAGTGCATTTATGAGGACGTCCCGCCTTACGGAATGTATGCCGGTGACTCATATTGTTTCCAAGTTTGCCACAATGTCTATCATGTGCCAATCTTTTGGCCATATCTTACAACGCCTCAGATAACCATCACTCCCGGCTGTTACGGTCCTCCGATAGATCAGTGTATGCCAGTTGCCGACTGCATGCCGGGTGGACCCTTCGACTACCGTTGGGTCCTCCATCCGGGAGATGTCACTTGGGAATTGGAGTTTGAGTATTCCAATCCAAACATCGAGCCGGTCTGCTTCTGCGTCACTGTATCGCAGCCCCCGTGTAATCCCGTAAGCGATCTGGTGATAGACTACGGCCATCCTTACGCCGGTGACCCGCCATCCGTTCGCCTCAACTGGACTTGTCCACAGCAGGCAATGTACTTGATCTACACGACGACAGTGCCAGACACTTCGGGCAGACCACCGCATAATCTCTGGACTCTCGATGCAGCACTCTATCTGCCTCCCGGCCCCGCAGAGTGGCACCCGTTTAATACTCCAAACTGGTGGTACAGGCTCTATTACATCGTCGCTGATTGTACTCCACCCTCGAAACAAACCAGATAATCAGAATTAGTGTTAACTATGGAGGGCGCGCTCGCAATGGCGCGCCCTCCTTTTTTCGAAAACCCATCGTGCCCCCCTAACAGATGTGCAAAAGACGACAACACCGCCAGACTGCAAGTGGCGTGCATTTGTGGAGTATTTTTTGTATCTTTGCATGTTTCTCCCTACTTCAGTGGGGGATGAAACCGAGCCACCATGCCAAGCAAACCGCACGTCCTCAAATGATCCATCCACCAGCCGCACGCACGGCAAGAATCTCATCGGCGATCACCCTCGAAATCGTCGCCCGCACTGCTGAACTCAGAGCCCAGGGCAAACAAGTTCTGTCTATGTCAGTCGGTGAGCCTGATTTCGACACTCCGCTGCCCATTCGCGAAGCCGGCAAGTATGCCATTGACCACGGCATCACCCGCTACACG
>JAGVEU010000358.1 GCA_020057985.1 Calditrichota bacterium
CCCGGCCAGGACCGGGCTACCCCGCGCAACGCCTCAAAGTCAACCTTCGCATAGATGGCGGTGGAACTTTGGGAGCGATGCCGCAGGATCTCAGAGATCTCTGCGATGGAAGCCCCGTGGCGAATCATTCTGGTCGCGAGGCTGTGCCGGAAAATGTGAGCGGCACTGCGGCTTGGTGAACGTAGACCGGCCCGGCGGAGCGCCAGGCGCACAATGTGGCCGACCGCGCATGGACCTGCCAGCCCGGCGCGCGGTGCAAACATTCGGAGGAAGACCTGCCGGGATGCGCTGGCGCCACGGTCCTTACTGATGTAGAGCGCCAAGGCCTCTCCAATATCCGACAGCAGAGGGAGGCGATTTAGTACACGGCCCTTGCCGCGAACGACGATCTCGCCCGTTCGCCAGTGAATGTCGCCCAACTCCAGGGCGACTACCTCGCCCGCACGCAGGCCGAGTCGTGCCAGCAGGAGCAGGATAGCGTAGTCGCGGCGCCCGCGTGGGATAGAACGATCAGTTGTCGAGAGAAGGCTTTCAACCTCCTCGGGCGAGAGATAGGGGTGTACCGTAGCCTCACGCCATCTACGAACTGTGGGAACCGAGGGGGAGAGATCAATTGCCGCTTCCCCACGGAGGAAGAGAAAGCGAAAAAATGATCGGAGGACCGTGGCCAAAAGCCGCAGGTACTCTCTCGACCGGCTGCTGACGTGGTCGATGAGGAAGTCCCGGACTGTTATTGCGTCCAGTGCCTCCGGAGAGGCGCATCCAGTCTTGGCTACCTGCTCGCTGAGGAAATGATGGATAAAGGGCAAGTAGACACGAATCGTGTTTTCCGTAAGCCCACGCTCTTTGCGAAGGTAGTCCATGTAACGCTGTTTGAGTCTATCCACGGGCGAGGCATCGATCCGCAAAGGAGTAATCGGCCTTCCCAACTCAGCGCGGAGATACTTTAGGAAAAGCCGAAGAGTAGCCAATTCGGCCTTGATCCGGTACTTCCCCCTTCGGGGCCTGCGCTCCACGAATGCAGTTAAATGGAGCTCATTCAGATCATCTACGGAGATCTGCTTTCCTACGCTCCACCGAGCGAAGACAGCAGCGATTGCTCTCTTCTTTCGTAGCGTCCGTTCAGCGTAGCCCTCAATGCGAAGGTGCGTTAGGAAAGAGTCGAGATGAATGTTAAACGGGCCCAAAAGTGGACCCCCTTTTGCCGCAAATACGTTGTCTGTTATCATGTGGTTTCTCCTTTCTGGCGGGATTGCCAGTCTGAAGATCCCACAATTATTATGCCGCGTCAGTAAATATCCAGAAGCGCGAGATGTGCCCTTCTAAACCTTCAACGCGGCATAATCCGGAGGTCGGCATTACATTTGTGAGCAAACTCTGAAAAAGGCTATTCTCCATCGAAAAAATAGTCTGTTCTACAAGACCGAACACGGCGCGGTTGTCGGTGATATGTTCATGAGCCTGATCCACACCTGCAACATAGGGGGCGTCAATCCCTTCGGCTACCTGGTTGCTCTCCAGAAGCATTCCTCCGAGGTCTTCAAGAACTCCGGCAATTGGATGCCATGGAATTACCAGGCCGGCATCCCCGTCAACGATTCCTGATGAGCCTGCTACCCAGTATTTTAAATTAACCGCTGCCTGTGGCGCTACAACCGGGAGGCGTGGGGTACGTTTGCCCCCCCCGGCCTCGCCCCCGGCAAACTTTTTCCCGCTACGCAGCCTTACCGGAAAGACACCATGAATCAGCAAAATGCAACAAAAAGGGTGATTGTCACTGGCGGGAATGGCTTCATCGGCCGTCATATCGTCAGGCGACTGAAGGCTGCGGACAATTGCGAGATCGTTATTGTCGACATGGAGACTACGGGCGGCGCAATCCCGACGATGTACGGCAGTTTCGGGGATCGTGCGTTCATGAAAAGCGTTCTGCATGAACATGACACGGTACTGCACCTGGCATGTTCGACCATTCCGGCGACCTCGGAAATGGACCGGAAGGCCGATATCGGCGACAATATTGCGGGAAGTGTCGAGCTACTTGAAGCGTGTGTCGCAAAGCGCATCGCGCGCCTGATCTTTATGTCTTCGGGCGGTTCGGTCTACGGCAAGCACGGTGCCGACGGAGCTCGCGAGGACAGTCCGACGAATCCGGTTAGCTCTCACGGTGCCATGAAGCTGGCGATCGAAAAATATATCGCTGTTTTCCGCGCGCTCTATGGGCTGCCGTACGTCATTGTCCGTGCTTCCAATCCCTATGGTTGGACTTTTGAACGGAAGAAAAACCAAGGGATCATCGATGTTGCGCTCCGCAAGGCGTTGAAAAACGAGACGATAGCGATCTGGGGAGACGGCTCCGTCGTCAGGGATTTCATCCATATCGACGACTTGACAGAGGCCTTGTATAAAATAGTGGAAAGTGATCTGACCGACGAGATCCTCAACATCGGGACCGGAACCGGCGTATCGGTGAACCAGATCCTGTCCGCGATTGAGCAAACGATCGGCAGGACTTTACATAAGGAATATGTGCCGGACAGAGGGTTCGATGTTTCCTCAAACGTACTGAACGTACAGAAGGTGCTGACGAAGCTCGGGTGGCGCCCGGAAACAACCATTGAAGAGGGAATTCACAAGGTATACGACGCTATGATGCGGGAAGATCTGCCGCTGCGTACGAGCTAACCGCTAATCGCAAGAAACGAAGCATTAAGCAAAAAACAGTCACGTACTGAGGAATAGGAGACTGAATGAAATCGGAGATATTTGTTTCCAAGATACTCAAAACGGATGTCAATGGAGCGATGGAGCGGTTACTGGAACACTTGCCCTTCCCAAGAGAAGCTCGCACGATTGGCATCAAACTGAATTTGTGCGACTATCGTAAACCAGAATCTGGCGCAGTAACAGACCCCGTGGTTCTTGAACCGCTCTTGTTGGGAGTTCGGCAGCGCTACCCTGATGCAGATATCTTTGTGTACGAACACGATGCGACAGGAACTTTGGCAAGTAACCTGTTTGGCTACGTTGGCGTAGACAGGGTGGCGTCACGGTATGGTGTGCGATGTGTGAGTTTGGCGAATAAGGAATGGGTTGTCAAAAGGATTCGAGGCACACACTTTAGCGAATTGGAAATCCCACGGATATTGGCGGAGTGTGATCTTTTAATCAATCACCCCAAGCTAAAGACTCATGGCCAAGTATTTATGACCTGTGGGTTAAAGAACATGTACGGCTGTCACCGATTAAAGAGGAAGGTCATTTACCATCGCAGATTGATCAATGAGGCGATTGTGGACATCAATCTGGCTATACCGAGCCATCTTATAGTGGTAGACGCCAATTTGTGCGTGGAAGGGAATCGCGGCCCAACTCAAGGACTTCCCAAGCGAGTTGGCCTGTTGATTGGAGGATCGGATATTGTCGCGGTGGATGCGTTTGGAGCGAAGTTAATGGGATTTAAACATCGCAAAGTTCGCCATATCGTCCTCGCGGCTCGAATGGGATTGGGATTTCTCAATTATCAAGTTATTGGTGATTGGGATCCGAAGAATGCCGCCATTTACAAATTTAGATTCAGCATGTTCAACTACCGACTGATGCAATTTGCGCGGAGGCTGCTCAAATGAAGATTCGTTGCGGCCTTGTTGGATGCGGTAATATTGTGCAACAAATCCATCTCCCCGCGTGGCATGCAATAGCAGATCTATCAATTGAAGCGGTCTGTGATTCGAACGAGGTTGCGTTGGGCAGAGTCTGCAAGCAATTGGGGATTTCGCGTGGTTATACCGAGATAGACCGCTTTTTGGATGAGAATCCACGCCTTGACTTTGTTTGCATCGCCACGCCGGGTTTCACTCATTATGGCATCACCACGAAGGTGGTAGATCGCGGCCTCAATACAATAATTGAGAAACCCATTGCCCTGTCGCTACAAGAAACTCTGGATTTGAAAGCACGAGCAGAGCGCGCCAAAGTGCTCGTGTGTGTAGTCCAGAATTACAGATTCCGTGATTCTGTTCTTGCAGTTCGGAGAGCTTTTGATGAGGGTCTTCTCGGGCGGATTTGCCAAGTTGATACCACCCTTCACGGGCAGTCTATATACAACGAGGAGGCACCTTGGAGCTGGGACGAGCGTCGCCATCGGGTTCTCCTGTATGAACATGCTGTGCATCTTCTTGACTTGCAGGTATACTTCGCCGGGGGAATTGAGAAAGTTCTCGCAATCAAGGTCTATGTTGATGAAGAATTGAATTGTACTAAAAACATTTATGCAATGGTCGAGCACAAGACTGGAGCAGTGGGGAACATTGATCTTCAGTTGTTTTCGTCCTCAAACTATGCCCAAAGCGAGATTTTCGGGACCGCAAATGATGCCACGATCAAGTTTTCTCCGGAATCCTATCGCCTCTACTCCGGGCAAGTAAATCCATTAGATGAATTATATGGCGACTTCCGACGTATCATGAATTTTGTAGTACCCGCTTTGATTGGGAAGGTCAAACCTCCTAAAATCCCACGGCAGGCTCAATCTCATCATCGTCTCTTCTCGAGTTTTGTCCAGGCCTTGCAGGATAGGTCCTTGCCGCTACCTGTTTCTATTGATGATGTGTTACCTACGATGGAACTACTTGAAGCCTTGGCGGTGCCAACTTATGGATCTCCACTGACGTTTGAATCATTGAAAGCGCAACGAGCATAGACGCGGAAGGAGGATTGAAATAAAGATCAAGGAAATGCCTTCGACATCTATCGATACCCTGAAAGGTCCCAATCTGCCATCACCAGTCGCGGCAGTAATAATTACATACAATGGAGGAACGACTATTGATGCTTGCTTGCGCAGCCTAACGGGCTTTTGCGAAGAGATTCATATTGTTGACAGCGGCAGTACAGATCAAACTCTGGATATATGCCGAAGATACACGGATAAGATACATTCACATCCCTTCGTAGATTGCGCAAGCCAGTGGAGCTGGGCTATGACACATATACCATTGGGTTGTAGATGGATGATGGCACTGGACCAAGATTATGTTCTCACTGAAGGTCTCAAACGCCAGATTGCACATGTAGTCTTGCTTCCGGAGTCCGATATTCGTGGCTACTTTCTTACCATTGGTATAGTTTTTCGCGGGAAGAGACTTCGTTCCTATGGTATGAATAGGTTGTTCTTGCGACTATTCGACGTTCAGCATACGCGGGTCGGTGTCAGTGTTCTCGATGACCATCGCTTCATTGTTCAAGGTGCGACGAGGATACTAACCGGTCTAATGCTACACGATAATCGCAACGAGAATGATATTGATTTTTACATTGATAAACAACAGGTCTATTCGACGCATATGGCGGCGGAAGAAGTGCTTAGAAGCTCAGGCCGGATTGGCTGGATAGTAAAGCCTTGCGCATTTGGCAATCCGGATCAACGAGTTACTTGGTTAAAGAGAATCTGGCAACGCCTACCGCTTTATTGGCGTCCTTTTTTCTATTTTGTGTATAGATATATAATCCGACTGGGTTTCTTGGATGGATGGGATGGTTTTTTGTTTGATTTTCTTCATGCTTTTTGGTTCCGGCTTATGGTAGATGTCAAGATTATGGACATAAGGCGTAAAATTGCATCTGGAGCCTTGACACTGGATGATCTTGAGCGACAGTTTCGCCATACTTATTAATGGAGGGGCGACCGAGGCTGAGCGATCTTAGATTGGACAAGATTTACCACCGGGGGAAATAGGTGCGGCTTCCTCATCGGCAATGCCACGAGGGCGGTCATCGATGAACTATCCGGGGGAAACTGGGGTTATGCAAGCTCTCTCAGTAGTGCCCGGTTTGAACAAATTTAGTGGCATCCCTCATTCGCAGCACAATAAGCAGCATCCGCGACTGCTGGTTTCTCAATTGAGGATTTTTCTTTAGAAATAATAATATGCGTGTCTTTTGCCGCACGCCAACGAAATGATGTGGGTAATATGATTAAGCCGATCAAATCCATCCTTCGCAATTTTCTTCCCGGAGGCATCCGTAACCATCGAATCTGGAGCGGTTTGTTACGGGGTGAAAGAATTGTTACGTCCTGGCACGACTACCCCGCTGCCATCCTCGGGTACACAGAACGGCCTCTCCTGAACTGGTTTGCACAGAACGCGAAACCAGGCCAAACATGGCTGGATATTGGCGCTCACTATGGTTACACATCGATAGCCCTGTCCCGTTTGGTCGGTGAATCGGGGCGCGTTTTTGCCTTTGAGCCCATGCTCAGCACTGCCGGTTATGTAACACAGAC
>JAGVEU010000219.1 GCA_020057985.1 Calditrichota bacterium
AACAGCAATGAGATTCGCGCATGGGAGTGTCCGGTTTGGTTTCGGTCAATGAAGAATATCTTCACATACAATATAAGCAACCCAGAGCCAATTGTCAAGAGAATTCCTGTCCGGTACGGAAAGCGAAGGAGTCAGTTGAGTACTCGCCTATTCACAGTTATTTGCTTATTCCTGCAACGCCTCTGATGCATCGAGGCTCCTCTTTGCCCATGCCTCCAACCGAAAAAATGAGAGACATGCCTCTCATTTTTTTCACTGATTTCTCCTAAGTTCAAACGTTTACTGCACATCCAATCAAGTCCATAATTCAGAAGTACTTGCACAATTCAGCATTGATAATAAAGAACTTAAGCCATGCAACTTTTGTTTAGTTGGTCGGTTCTAATGATGCGAGGAGGACGGATTACTCGTTCGCCTCTCGACAACTAAATGACAAAACCCTGCAAGCGAGGAGCTTAAAGGGTCTTGGACCGTAGAACGCTTAGAATATCGTCCGCTACTTAGTTCTCCGCATCGTCTATATTCTCTGTTCGCTGCATAACAAAGCAACTTTGGCAGCCCTCCGACATCTCATCCGGTAAGCACGTTCCTTCGCTGAATCTTGAATCACAAGCGCCGGCATCTGACTGAACAAACTGCCGCGCTTCTTCAAGAACAGGGGTCAATGCGGTTTCGGCAAGTTCCACAGTACGTTCGTAGAAGCTGTCTCCTGCTACCTGCTTGAGATTTTCTGCGAATTGCGAAAACCAGAGATCAAAATGCTCAGCAAGGAATTTGTTCTGCGCGAGTTGACAGAGTTCGGCATTGTCCTGATGGTTCTGAAACCGCGCAAAGCTCTCCTTGATGGCAAGAAAACTCAGAAACGAGAATTCCACGCAAATATGATCCGGCACTTCGCTCAGTTCGGTCGTATGGTCGAAAGAAAAAGCCTTGTAGAATCCGGCAATATCGCCCAACAGCGCACCGCGATTGCTGCGACCCTGCGGAAGATAATCTGATTCACAGCACCCGCACTGCTTCTGCGCGCCGATCAATTGATGATACATTCCCTCAAGTTCCGCGGTATCCGTTTGCGCGGCTTCGTTCGCCAACTTCTCGGCAAGCTCACACAATGGTAATGGGAATTCTGTGGCAAGGTTGACAAGATCCTCAGCCCATTGCGGTGAAGGAGTCATGAAGGCCACCGAGAAAAACCGATAGATTGCCGCACATTCAAGCGGCTCGCTCCACGTGCTCATGGCGTCGCCAACTTTGTCTGTGACTCCATGAGAAACGGAATCCACGGAGTGCGCATTTTTCGTGAACCCACATCGCCCGCCGATCCATCCCACGCCGCTAATGCCATATAGGTTCTCTGACCCGGTCTGAGCGGAGAGCTTGCATTGGATACCGGCAGCCGCTGAGTAATGGTTACGTACCAATGCCCAGACTTCCACTCCCCCTGACCCTTTGCTTCCAGACCATCCACCGGAGTCAGCGATCCAAATCCTTCCGCAACATAGGCCTTTGCTGCAGACGTCGGATGCGCATTCAGGTTGCCTGCATTCCAAGCCGGTGCGTATTGCCGTTCAAGTAATTGACGGGAAGCGCTGTCCTTGGCTGCTTCCGGTGGATAATGATCTATCGCTGCATTTGGATACAGGGAATGAGTGGACATGCCGCCATCCATCTTAGTTTGCCACACTGCTTTCCATTGGACTATCTGCACCGGCTTCTGATCCTTTCCCATTTTGGCATCCGGTACATCACTGCCTATGACCGTTGGGAACTCCACGGCAGCGGCATCGGAAAACTTCGAGGGAACCGCGATCGTATCTTGAGTGGAATCCGGCCAATCCAATCTGAGCACAAGCCATTGATCATCGAACACGGCTCGCACATCCATACTCGCCACACCGGGTGTCGCCAACTTAGGCTCCGTGATGTCCTGCAACTTGAGTTGAGCGGAATAAACCGGCATTTGCTCCCATCCCTTGTCAAACGGATTGGTCATTTGTTGCCCCTGCTCGGTTCGCTTTGCCAACACTTGTCCGGCGGACTTGAGCGATTCCTTGCGCGGCCCGCAACTGACAATAAGCAAAATCGCAACACAAGCTACAACAAAGAGTAAGATTAGTTTGCGCATTAAAGGCTCCTCTATGGTGTGTTTTGCCGAATCACTTCCCGTACTGAATCAAAGTCGGGACGAATGAAGGTCGGCTCAGTGATCGGAACCTCGACCGTCGGCTGCCGCTGATCGTCGTAGGCAATTGCTTTGTCTCCCTTAACGGCAAAGTAGCTGATGGTTTTGGTAGTACACCCTAAGAGAGATAGTAATCCGGACAATTTTCGATCCTCCCTCGCCTTCAGATATTCGCGTGCTGCTTCCGGCGCTCGCGGTCCGAAAAGCTGAATCAGAAATTCATTGGGAGTGTGTATCGGCGGAATGTAATAGACATTCGGCTCCAATCCGTATTGTGGATAAAGCGGCAGAGCCAGTTTGCGAATGTGCACCAGATAGTCAATGGGATTGTCTTCCTGTGCCTGCTCCGGTGTGTTGATCCACCCCTGCACGCGAATCTTGCCGATGCAGTTTTCGAAGCATTGCGGCTGTAGTCCCTGTTCAATCTTGGGGTAACAGGCGATGCACTTCTCCGAGGTGCCCGTTGAAGGATTGAAAAAGGTTTTCTTGTAGGGACAAGCTCGAACGCATTCCTGATATCCTTGACATCGGTTCTGATCAATGAGAACGATGCCGTCTTCAGGCCGCTTGTAAATCGAGCCGCGCGGACAAGAGGCCAGACAAGCCGGATAGGTGCAGTGGTTGCAGATGCGAGCCAGATAGAACATCCACGCGGCGTGAGGCGGAGTAAAATAGGCGCCTTTATCCACATTACCATAGACGTCATCCTCACCGACATTGGGATAGGAATAGTCCCGTTCTTCTGGGCGGAATCCGAGCACACGTTCACCCGCCGGAGCAGCTTCAAAAATTGTCTGTCCGTCGTAGTGGCCGTTGTTCCATTGCTGGGCTTGAAGCATATCCAAAAGCCGCACGTCCCATGCCATCGGATAAAACCCATAGGGCTTGGTCTCAACATTATTCCAGAACATGTATTCCTGCCCGCGACCGCTCGTCCAAGTGGTCTTGCAGGCGAGAGTACAAGTTTGACAAGCAATACATTTATTGATATCGAAGACGGCAGCCCATTGCCGCTTGGGACGGTTACCGGCGTACCAGTAACTCATCTCACGACCAAGTTGCCAGTTGTAGACTCGTGCCACCGATCAGCTCCTTTTCTTCAGGTACTCGCCGTTTAGGAAACGGCGGAATGCTTCATTTTCGTAAGTTGGTCTATATCCTAATTCCGCCGCGCGCCAGAGTCCCTTGCCCCCCATGCCGCCCGCTTCGGCTCGTGTAATACGAATAATCGCCTCGCGTGGAGCACCCGTCGGGCAGTGCACATCCGGCAAAAAGCCCTCGCCGATGTTCTGACCAAAGACATCCTTGCGGGCCAGATTCTCAGTCATCAAAGTTGGTTTCAGCCAGGCACGGGTACCACTCTGATGGCTGCCATACCGGAACATGGCCTGATAGTTTGTCTCAGGATTCTTTGCTAATCCGTCTTCTCGTGTTTCGTGCCCCTTCACCGATCCCGGAGTGGCTCCATACATATTGTGCCACATGCGGGTCACTCCTCGCGGAGTTCCGGGATAGTAGCGAGCGCGACACATCAGCCGGGCAACCTTGTATGCGGGATCCTCTTTTTTCCAATCACGATAGGGACGATCGCTCGGATCCGAGTCAATCCAAATGTAGTCACCGTCCTCGATCCCCAATTCCTTGGCGTCCTGTGGATTCATATCCAGATAGCCCTCAGCCGCATAGGGAGTTCGTTTATCATGACGATGCAGATCACCGAACGGCCCGAACCACACCGCCAGATACTCAATGTCTACCGGAGTCGTGTGTGAACCATGCCGGAATTTCGGCGTGTGGAAGACAAATTTATAACCGT
>JAGVEU010000062.1 GCA_020057985.1 Calditrichota bacterium
AGTGACGAAGCGGCGGTCGCGACTTGGGTGGAGAACGCTTGCTGGCAATACTTCTGCGGATCAGAGTATTTTAAGCAGGCGGTTCCCTTGGATGCGAGGGTCTGGTGCGTTGGCGCAAGTGATTGGGAAAGCAGGCGTGGAGTTTTTGCTTCAGCAGACCCTCGTGTCCGCACAGCGCACAGGGCAACTAACGGAGCGTCACATGGCGAAGGTCAATGTGGACACGACGGTGCAGGAGAAAGCAATTCGCCATCCGACGGATGCGCGGTTGTATGATCGGATGCGGGAACGGTTGGTGAGTGCGGCGCGCCGTGCGGGGGTGATGCTTCGTCAGACTTATGTTCGGGTGGGTAAGCGCGCCTTGCGGCTTCAAGGTCGGTATGCGCATGCCCGGAAGTGGAAGCTGGCTCAGAAGCAAACCAAGCGCTTAAAGACCTTTTTAGGCTGTGTGGTTCGCGATTTACGACGCCAGTTGCCGCTTCGTCGGCAACGTTGGACGAGTTGTTGTCGTTCGCCGATCGGCTGCTATCGCAGCAGCGCAAGGGGCCTCATAAGCTGTACAGTGTGCACGCGCCGGAAGTGGAGTGCTTCTCCAAAGGCAAAGCGCACAAGCAGTACGAGTTCGGTTGCAAGGTGAGCGTGGTCACCACCAGTCTGGACAACTGGGTCGTCGGCCTGCTGGCGTTCCCGGGCACTCCCACGATCACCGCTTCCTGACGGCGGCTCTCGATCGACCGTCAAGCTCACCGGATGGCAACCCAAGGAAGCGTTCTGCGACCGCGGCTATCGCGGACACCCATACGCGGGCGAGACCACCATTCAGATTGTCGACCATCGGAAAAAGGAAACCAACCGCACGCGAATAAAATGGCGCAAACGCCGGGCGGCCGTCAAACCGGTGATCGGTCACATCATGATTGGCCAAAGTGTATGCTCCAATTCTCCCTCCATGTCGAGGGAGGACAAAAGAGGGTGGCTATCTGCTATACTGCGTCGTCCGAATCGTCAATTGCGGTTCAGGATTGTAATACTTCCGAACTGCGAAAAAGTCAATTGCCGTTGTTGCCCCGTCGTTCTTAGCGCCAGCCTGTGGTTGCTGTGACAGGAGAATTGATTTGGGATTATCGCGATAGAGAGTCTCAGATGTTTTATACGCAATCGTGTCATCATTTACAACAATTGTCAGCAAACCGCCGTATGAATACTTGCACTCCATGTAATGCCAACCCTGCATGGTTGAACGGGACACGGAATCTATGCCGAGAGTATTGGTTAAACTAGTCCACGTCCCGGCATTGTTGATCCGCTTTACGCCTGCGCTGGTGGTGTCATACTTTAGAAAAAAAACATACCCGTTTTTCAACCCCGTCTGGTAGTACTGATAATAGGAAACACCGTCCCGCTCACCGATTCCGACTGAAAAACCAAGCCATGCTCCGGTTTGCGTGTTTGAGGTATTGTAGGAATGGTGCTTTTTACGCAACACGACTGCAAAATTATTAGCGCCGACGGTTGTGTCTAACCGGATCGAGACTCCTCCTCCATTCAGATCCCAAGAGGGATAACCCGGCTCATAACGCCTGCGATTGTCTATTTCGGGAGATAAGGTCAAAATGCCCCCTTCCGATTTAGCCAGATGAATTCCGCACGTCGAATCTTGCGGACCAGTGGTTGCCGTAAGATTCGTCACAATGTTGTAGCCAACCGTCTTAGTCTTCCACTTCGGATTGAAAGCGGTCGTATCCCGCAACACAAACCTGCCGATAATCGGTGGATCGCCGTTTTGTGAAGTTGTCCCCGGAGTTGAAAACGTGGGAATGTATTTCCCCGAAACTGGATCTAAAAACAGATTCCATTGCGCCTGATGACCGAGTGGAGGAACCTTTTGGCCGTCACCGGAAGGAAGTAGTGCAGCCGTCTTGGTAAAATTCCAATGGGAGGTTTGAGAGCCCTGAGTCGTTGCGGTGTAGATCGCTACTGAAGCTCTGCTGAAAGCAAGAGAATTATGTTCTTGCTCATTTTTTGTCCAGCAAAGCAAAAGTAATAAATATACTCTTTCTCAAAAGTGAGCCGCCATTTGTAAGGGTACCCTTCGCGGCGCGTGACGGCTCAATGCGGGATTACTTTCGGGAAACAGTATAGTATGCAAAAAACAAGTACTTGAATATTTGCACACAACGAGATTCTCGGTTCGAGAGACATGAGAGCATACTGGACTTGCTCATCCATTGAATAGAGAACGCCTTGCAACAGTTGAATGTTGCAAGGCGCTTTTATGCTCAGTGAAACGTGCTATTTCACGGACGAGTTCCTATTTATATAGCTGTTCTCGAAAACAATCCCACAAAAGATTCCGGCAGGGTTGCGGAAGACCTTAACCCTGCTCGGCGAACATGTCGGAGGATTTTCGGGAATAGCTATATTGTGATCGTTGCGCTGATGGTGTTCGGCGGCTGCGCCAAGCAAACTACCGAAAGCCCGAATCAAGCGCCGCTGTTTTTCGAGATTCCCGCTCAAGTTGCGCGCACCTCGGATGGTGAATTTCCACCGATTGCTTTGGACAGCTTTGCCGTAGATGAGACTCCGCGCTCGGCGCTGGTGTGGTCTGTTCAAACCACCGGGCAATTGACTGTGAGTATTGATGCGGTCCGCCTGCTGCACGTGGTCATTCCGCTCGACTTCGAGGGCACGCAATCCCTTTCGATTTTTGTGCGCGACGAAGGCGGATTGGAGTCTTCGCAAGGCTTGAGCTTCACGGTTTTCAACATGCAGGCCGCAGAGCATTTTACACAAGACGGCACGATGGAGATTCATCGGGCAGCCTCAACAACCGCAGAAGGTCATATTTACTACGGCACTGGGCCGTTCAGCATGAACCGCCACGTGCGCACGCTGAGCAATCCCGGAACCGCCCTTGTGATTCCCCTGAAAGCCGTTCATGCGGAAACGGTCTATTACTATCGCTGGGAAATCATCAGTGTCGCCGGACAAGTGTTGGAAAACAGTCCGGTGGACAGCTTTCGCACAGCGCAGGTCAGCGAGCCGCCGCTCTTTCGCATGACCACCATTGATGTTAAGCAAGGTGACAGCCACCTCCTGCAAACTCCGGGCGGCAAGAAAATCCTCATAGATGGCGGCTATGGTTCCAACGAACCGTCCTTCGGACAAGACCCGGGTGAAGCATGGGACGGGGATGGCGCTCTGCTCTGTCTAAATTACTTACAGAGTCAGGCGATCACGCACCTTGATGCGATTGTTGAAACCCATCATCATGCCGATCAC
>JAGVEU010000061.1 GCA_020057985.1 Calditrichota bacterium
GCCCCGTCTGGTATGTCTCACCAGGTGGTGACGATGAAACCGGCATAGGGAGCGAATCGTCGCCCTTCAGAACATTGCAGTTCGGTATCACTACTGCCGATCCGGGTGACACCATATCTGCCAGCTCGGGTGCATATAGTCCTGTCGTGATAGATAAACCACTGACATTGCTCGGGCGTAATGGGTCCGCAAGTACTCAGATTGTGGGGCTGCCCAATATTCGCTGCGTCTTGGTAGATTCAGTTGTCGACACGGTGGTTGTAGATGGTTTCACGCTGAGAAATGGATCTCCTTCGAGCAGTTCTGTCTCTCCCTTCGGTCAAGGTGGCGGACTTCTTTCCATCGGCTCCAATGTTCGAATCGCAAACTGCGTTGTCACCGGGAACAGTAGCAATAGCTCAGGCGGCGGGCTCGCGTTTCGCGACAGTTCATATTTTGAGATAATCAATACGCGCATCTCAGCTAACAGTGCTTTGCAGTCCGGGGGAGGAATTGTAGCGGTTGATGCCAAGGGCTGCAAAATCAGTAACACCGTAGTTGACAGCAACGAGGCCTACCTGAATGGTGGAGGAGTGTTCATATACTCCGCATCAGTAAATCCAGCGAAGAGTTTCGAACTCAAGAATTGCGTGATCGCTGGAAACACTGCTCACGAGTATGGCATGGGAATTGGGGTTCGAAGAAACAGCCTGTCCGTATCCAACTGTGTGGTCTATGCAAATCATGCTGCTCCCGTTGCCACAACCCCTTTCGGGGTTTACGTATCAGCGGGTTCCCTCTCGCTGCACTGTAGCGATCTCTACATGAATGACCAAGCTAATCTGTTTGCTGACAATATCACAGACAGTTCTGCTAACATCAGTGCTGATCCTTTGTTCTGCAATCCTGCGAGCGGAGATTTCCGCATAAGTCGGTGTTCACCCTGTGCTCCTGCCAACAATGATTGCGGCGAGTTGATCGGCAGCTATGGTGCTGGTTGTGATTCAGGTTGCCCTCCAGGTTCTTCGACATGGCATGTGGCTGTAAATGGCAGTGATCTAACTGGCGATGGCACGGGAGCAAATCCGCTTGCCACCATCCAACGTGGAATCGATTTGGCTCGCGACGGTGATACGGTGTTGGTGGCTTCTGGCACATATACTGGTGAGGGGAACCGCAACATCGCTTTCCAAGGCAGAGCAATAACCGTCATGGGGGATTTGGACCCAGAGTCGACAGTTATCGATGTTGAAAATCTGCCATACAACGGTTTCTCTCTTGTTATGACGGCCGAAGACTCAAACACCGTTATTTGCGGTCTAACAATCAGGAGGGCTCAGTCCGGCGTATATTTGGAAGGCGCTTCTCCAACGATTAGGAACGTCGTGTTCAAGGAGAATGGCAATGGGGTCTACGCAACGTTGGGTGCTGTGCCGATTTGCCTTGCATGCGAGTTCGCTGCGAATGTGACTGGCATCAGTTGCCAATATTACGATGCCGCAGCGCTTCTCAGATACTGTACTTTCGCGGGCAATGGCGTAGGTGTTTCTGATGTGGGCATAAATGAAGGGTCCATCACTTGCCTCAAATGTACTTTTGAAAACAACACCGCGTACGGTGTTTATACAGAGTCACCTTTTCAATGGAGGGTTTTGGCGGATAGTTGCACCTTCCGTAACAACGCCACTGCCCTGGTGGGAGGAGCCACTGTAACGAGCTCGACATTCCATGGCGGAGTTAACGCCATTGATAGGGGGTATACTGGACGCCCGGATGCCTCGGAGCTCATTCTTTCGCACTGTTCCTTCCTCGATTTCACAGGGACAGTCTTACATCCAGCCGATGTCGCCACTGTCTCCGACTGTATCTTCCGTGGCAACTCCGGAGCGTTGCTCAATTTGACCGGCGGGAGTGAAACGCACGAGCGTATTATGACAATGACGGAGTGTGTGATTGATAGCAATCTTGGGGGAATGAATATTGGTATGTATTCACGCTTTGATATGTATGACTGTACTTATTCTCACAATTCGGGAGCCATCACCATCGGCTCGAACGAGTGGGGCATCTATAATAAGCGTTTCGAAGGGTGTTCGTTCATCCATAATACTGTGCCGGTACTTATCTCCTCTGTAAATGTAACCATATCGAACTGTGAGTTCGTGGCGAACTCCGGCATTGACTTGGAAGTTAGTAGCTTCTTTGGCAGCTCATTCATAACAGATTGCAGTTTCCAGCATGGCTATGGTGACTGCTGCTTGCTTCTGTCCCTCACGGGGCCAGATGGTGGTGTCACAGTGAACAATTGCACTATTGTACATCATGCGAACAATGCGGTGCGAATAACCGAAGATACTTGGTCCGAGTCGGGGTCGATCTTGATCAGCGAGACTGTTGTAGCGTATAATGATTCCGGTGGCATCGTTGTGGAAGGGACGGGAACCACCAATCTACAACTGACGTGCAATGACTTCTACTGTAACTTGGCGGGAAACTACATTGGCATCCCGGATCAAACGGGCATCAACGGCAACATTGCGTTCGATCCTCGATTCTGTGATGCTGCCAATGGTAATTTTCAAGTCCAGCCGTCGTCGCCATGTGCACCCAGCAACAACGGGTGCGGGGTTTTGATTGGAGCATTGGGAATTGGTTGTTTGTACGGCGATGCCGATGGCGACGGATCAGTCACTATCGCTGACGTCGTGTTTCTCATCGATTACATCTTCATGGGTGGTGCGGCACCGCAGCCGGTTTCGCTCGGGGACGCTGATTGCAGCGGTAGTATCAATATTGCGGATGCGGTTTATCTGATCAATTATGTCTTCAGTCATGGGCCTGCGCCGTGTGCCGGGAGTAAGTAGAAACGACAAGCATTCCCCCCTGTTAGCGTGTTTTGCCCCCCAACACGCATTGGCCGGGAGTTGCCCCCAAGGTAACTCCCGGTATCTGTTTGTGGTACACAGCATTATTTTTTGGCGGCCGGATGGTCAGACCGTGAAGTGCTTGACAAATCCCCCGGACAAAAAGTAGTCACAAAAAACAGCGGAGTAACTTTCCAGTTGCCCCATAAGTTGGATTTTGTGAAATGCGCGAGGAGTAAGTTGATTTTCCCCCTTAGCAAAGGGGGACCAAGGGGGTCGTAAGCGCCTATCCACCAAGAAGAAAGACAACCCCCTGAATCCCCCTTTAATAAGGGGGAATAACCTATCCTTGTTCTGATGTCTCTGCGGCACTACTTATGGGACAACCTCCATGTGGTTGCCCTCGAGCGGGTAGCCACGTGGAGGTTGTCCCAGAAGTCAGTTTTTGGGGCTCACAGACTCAGGTCCAAGAGGCTGCGAATCGGTTTTTGCTTCTGACAGCCTCGAGAGCTTGAAAAACGGTCA
>JAGVEU010000267.1 GCA_020057985.1 Calditrichota bacterium
AGACAGTACTGGCTCGCGGGGGGGTAGGGGGGTTGAGAGCCGAAGGGTCAAGAATGACCGCTCAGGACTTCGTTAACACAAGAAAAATAGTTCTGGTGAAATAGTCACCGCCCCCATCCCGTCATCCTGTACCCATGTCTTGACACTTTTTTGTCATCCTGAACCGCGTCTTGGCTATCTCTCGCGTTCAGGATCTCAGCCACTTGCCGCGCCCGCACTCGATCTTCTTGGTAGATGCAACCCCCCGTGGTTGCCTTTGTTCAAGCGTCACCCTCAATGCAAGGGGCAACCACGGGGGGTTGCGCCTACTGTCCATTTTCAAGCCAGAATCTTGACCTTGACTTCATGGAGGAATATCAGTAAATTACTTCAATCACAAAGTTAGAGGCTGGGTCAATTATACTAACCGGCCTATGTTTCATGTTCTTGTGAAAACAATAACGAGGTAAATCATGTTCGTTCGCGCAATTTTGGTTGCACTCATCATCAGTATGGCATTCCTCTTCATCGGCTGTCCCAGTGACGACGACAAAGAGGAGACTCCTCAGAAGAGCCTTGCTATCACCTCTCCAAATGGTGGCGAAAGCTGGACGGTCAGCAGCACCCACACTGTCACATGGACGTCGAATGGCGTCTCAACGGTAACCATCGAACTCTCGACCGATGGCGGAACGACCTATACCGCACTCGTCTCCGGCATCTCCAACGCCGACTCCTGGAACTGGACACTTCCCACAAACGTGGCGGCAGCCTGCCGTATCAAAGTTCGCGATGCATCGGACGCGAACGTGTTCGATGTCAGCGATGCGAATTTCGCGATCGCGGTAGCGTCGGCGACAGACAACGCAAGCGGCTCGGTGAATTCCGATACCAGTGGCGTAATCACCACTCCGGAAGGAGCGATGATCACAATCCCGATTGATGCCGTTCCTCGCCGTCTCGATGGAACAGCAAGCACAATGGTCTTCTCGATTGAAAGTACGACGGACATTCAGATTATTCCTCCGACTGGTGACACCGTCATCACTCGCGTTTATCGTTTTGGACCGGAGGGATTTATCTTCGCTGCACCTGTGGAAATCGCAATTCCGGTTCTGACAGCAGGAGATCCCGGAAACGTCGCCATCTATCGCATCAATCCCACAACGAATCAACCCGAGTATTACGGTGCGGCCTACGATTCCGCAACTCGAACCATTCGCGCACAGACTTATGAACTGTGTCTCGGGTATGGCACATCGTCCCCGCAGCGGAATACCGCGTGGGGCTGTCTCTATGTCAACAACGAGAGTGGGAAGTGGTTGTCAATCTGCGTGGAACAGTATAACCTGTCCTTTCCAGACATTGATAGCATCGTTGTGCCTGAGTTAGGAGTAGGCTCCTTGTGGGCACCCTTTGGCGAGATCGGCTGGGCGAGCGAGGGTAACTGGTATCTACCCCAAGGTTCGTACCGCATGTGCCTGCAGTACCGAATGCAGCGTGATCCGTGGGTGTATGCGCACCAGTTTCGGGATGTTATCATTAACGAAGCCTATAATCGAACCTGGAATCCGCATTGCCAATTATTTACGGTTGGGACACCGGTGACGCCGGATACCGGTCGCTGTGACTGTGTTCCGACTCCGTCTGGCGCCGTCGGAACGGGTGATATTCAAGTCACATTGACATGGCATCTTGCAGCTCCCGGCGTGGATCTTGATCTGTGGGTAATGGATCCGGATAGCGATTGGTGCTTTTATGGCAATGGCGCTGCGCCGGATTGTACAGCTTCCGGTGGGCAGCTTGATCTCGACAACGCTTGCGGCAACTATCGGGATGGCCGTCCTGAGAATATCTACTGGACTCGTCCACCGTTGGTCGGTGAGTACATCGTCGCAGTAGATTGGTTCAGTACTTGCGGAAGCTCTGTGCCGTCCCTTCAATACAACGTGCGCACAGTAGTTCAGGGCAATACCCGTACGTTCACAGGCACAATCACCGAATACCAAGACATGTTGGAAGTCGCGCGTTTTCAGGTTACGGGAGCTTTCGTAGAATTCCTGCCTCGTCGTGACGATCCAATTGTTCTCAATTTCCCAAAACCACGCAAAGAGTAAGGTCACAGCAATTTCCGAATATCGCTACTGACCACAAACCGTTGCAAGCAAACCCCCAGACCCTCGTTGGGGGTTCTTGCGTTGTCGTACATGCAATGCTTGAGTTTGTGGAAAAAAGAACGTATGTTGCATGTACCTTTCGCGCTTCCATCATATTGTATTTCTGGAACATAACCCACCGGTCATATGCCACTGGTCCCTCCCTATATCAAATCTCTGGTTCCATATCAAGCTGGGAAGTCGGCGGAACAAGTTCGCGGCGAATTCGGAATCAGTAAGATCATCAAACTGGCTTCCAATGAAAACCCCTTGGGGCCATCGCCCAAGGCTCTTGAATACATCACGCGGGCGTTTTCTACTTTGCACATCTATCCCGACGGAGGTCTCTGGCTGCGCGAAGTGCTCGCGGAACGCTTCAAGCTCAAAGTGAGCAACGTGGTCGTTGGCTCTGGCTCGGAGGCGATCATGTCGAACATCATTCGCGCGTTCCTTTGCGATGATGAGGAGTGTATCACGGCGCATGGGACGTTCATTGGTTTCTATGTGCTGGCTCGCTCGCGTGGAGTCAAACTGATCACAGTTCCCCTTCACAACTACCACTTTGATCTTGAGGCCATCGCCAATGCCATAACGGACAAGACCAAGATCATCTATTTGGCCAATCCCAACAACCCAACCGGTTCATCGTTCACGAAACAGGAATTCGAGCGCTTCATGAAGCGGATTCCCATGCGTACCCTCGTTATTCTGGACGAGGCTTACTTTGAGTATGCGCGGAGCAATCCAGCCTATCCGGATTCTATGGCCTACCGTTATGATAATGTTATCACGCTGCGGACGTTCTCAAAAGTATACGGCCTTGCAGCAGTCCGCATTGGCTATGGCTTTGCGCACGAGGATCTCTGCCTGAATGTGATTAAGGTTAAGCTCCCGTTTGAGCCATCCTCCTTGGCTGTGGAGGCAGGGCTTGGTGCGCTGGAAGATGAAGACTTCCTCCAACGCACTCTCGAAGAATGCAAACAGGGAAAAACCTACTTAGCAGAGCAATTCCATGCGCTGGGTCTAAACTTCGTGCCAACAGACGCGAATTTCTTC
>JAGVEU010000524.1 GCA_020057985.1 Calditrichota bacterium
CGACGCTCTTCCGATCTGGTCACGGCATCAATCAGCGTCTGACCGACCGTCTTGCGTTTAGCGTCTCCGACCTTCTCCGGTTCTGTGTAGAAAAAGATTGCAGGAATGAAGTTGAACGCAGTGACTCCGGCGGCGCAGTAAAATACCAATCGCCAATCCGTCTCGCCACGAATCACCGCCGCAAGCAGAGGAGCAAGAAAGCCGCCGACATTGACCATCCAGTAGAAGATTCCCCAGGCCATCGAGCTGTTGTGTTCGGTGGATGCTTTGGCGATGGTGCCTTGTATCGGAGGCTTAAAGATAGCCGTTCCAAGACCGATTAGGCAGGCTCCGCCAAGACAGCTCCAGAAGTCCGATGCATTTGCCATGACGAGATAGCCGAAGATGTTGATGGAGAAGGCTACAAACAGGCTCTTCTTGTATCCATAGGCGTCGGTGAAACCTCCCGAAATCATCGGCACAAGGCATTGCACGAGCGCCCAAATTGCGTAGATGTTTCCCTTTTCCGAGTACGACAGGGCAAGGCCATGATCCGCAATTGAAGCCACCATGTACAGCGGGGCGATGGCGCGAACGCCAAAGAAGGCAAGACGCTCGTTCGCTTCCAGCCAGTTGACGATCCAGAAGTTTTTTTTCAGTCCGCGAATTTGGGACATGACAGGGACTTTGCTTGTCAAGTGTTCTCCTTAGGAGTATGTCGGGTTTTTGGTTTCAATTAACTTACCCCCCGCAAGCAGGGGGGAAGTTGCGTCATGAGAAAAAGCGGTTAGAAAACTCGACTATCGTTCGCCGATGTTTTTCACGAACCGGACGCGAAAGATGGAGGGCCAGAGTTTTCCGGTGAGGAAGAAATCTCCGCTGGTGGAATCATAGGCAATTCCATTGAGTGGATCGGGCGGAAACTTTGGAGGAATCTTCTCGCGCAATATCCGCGCATCCACCGCCTCCACAACATTACCTGTCGTAGGATCTATGACCACGATATAGTCCTCGCTGAGGATATTGGCATAGACTCTTCCCTTGACGAATTCCAGTTCATTCAGCCATTGCACAGGTTGGCCGGCGATGGTCACCGGTAGTTTCGTATCGAGGGAAAAATCGGTGGTCGAGCGATAATAGAGAAACGGCGAGCCATCGGACATGATCAATCGCCGGTCGTCCGTGGTTAGACCCCAGCCTTCGGTTTCATATCGCCATGAACCCACTATTGCAAGATCCGAGAGATTATAGATCATAGCTACACCTTCGCGCCACGTCAACTGAACGATTTTATCATCGCAGAGTGAAAGTCCTTCGCCAAACAGGGCTGGATCCAATGGAATTACTCTTAGCGCCTCGCCCGTCTTTGGATCGAGTGTTTGCAAGGATGATTCGCCGTACTGACCGATGCTCTCATAAAGAACTCCGTCATGGAAGAACAAACCTTGCGTGAAACTCAGAGGGTTGTGGGGCATCTCACTCAGCACATCAACCTGATAAACCGGAATCCGAGAACTGTAGATAACATCGCTCAGAGTGGCACAGAATAAGCATCGAATAGGAACTGTCAATCCTATCAGAACAACTGTGAAGCGATATAACTGTAGTATTGTATAACTCAATTCCGTTTTAGCCAACTACTAATTCCCGCTCCAGAAACAAGGAATTTCCTTGATGAGCCGAGACCGAAATGACGTCCATCTTGCTTCATCGCTTTCCTTTCACGCAAAGCTCGCGCAACGGATCGAATTAAGTGCGGAATTGACAGAATCAAAGAAGGATATCTGCACACGCGAAGACATTGAAAAATCTCAAAAAATAGAATCGGGCCGATGTTTCTTATGCTACTTGAGAATGATTCGTTCCGCGCCAGCAAGACATAACGATTGCAAAAAACCAATTTTCTGGTCGTCGCGCTTCCCTTAGTTGACCCACCACGAACATGTTTGGCTTGAGCCGCCGGTTGATATATGTGCCTCCATCCGGCTTCAGCTATTCGCCAGGCAAGATCAACATCTTCATAGTATGCAAAGAACACTTCCGCAAAGATTTCACCATCCGGAGAGATTTGTTCCAGCATAGACCGTCTGTAAATTGCCGCAGCGCCACATGAACCGAAGACTTCTTCCTGTTTGTCAAACTGACCATGATCTATCTGTCCTGCGCCGCGATCCCATACTCTGCGACTGGCGAACATCTCGATTCCGGCAGAATCAATAATATTCTGACCATTGACTTGTTCAAATCGAAGTAATTTCCCGGTCACCGATCCCACACCTGAATCAGCTCCCGCTTCCGCACATTTCAGCAGATAGTCCTTTTCGAGTTCAACGTCTGAATTCAGTACGAAATGCCATTCACCTTTTGTCGCGCGATACCCAAGATTATGAGCCGCTGAAAAACCGAGGTTCGTTCCCGCGAGAATAATTTTTATGTTGGGGAAATGCTCGCGAACCAAATCTAATGAGCCATCTTGGGAACCATTATCAATGAGTACCGGATCAAGTTCCACTCCCGCCTGTAAGAAAAGTGAGTTCAAACATCGGACAATACAGTCGCGATTATTCCAGTTGATAACGGAAGCAGATATGCGCATCACTTACTGATTCTCTCCAAGAGTACGATTTGCCGGCAGTAAGGCGGGAAATGAAGCAGGCGAATCCACTTACGAAGAGCGGACGGATTCTTGCGATATGCGATCTCGGTTCTTCTTGAAATCTTTTTCAAGTTGCCGAAAAAAATAAGCCACGGGTGTATCACTGCATTTTCATGACCATAAATCTTGACGGTGAATTGTTCCAGATGTTTTGGCAGATAATCACTCGCCGACGGATAGGGATTGGCAAGGTGTTCAATCAACCACCAAGGCAGCGGTTTTCCGAGAAGTCTCAGCAATTCGTACATTCCGAGCAGAAGATAATCGCCGGCTCGCGCAAAAAAACCGTGGGGATGAGTAATGATGATCATCTTGCGAGCCACCCGGCACATCTCTTCAACAGCGCGAGTGCGAATATTCACCGGCAAATGTTCGAGCACTTCAATGCAGAGAACGAAGTCAAAACTCCGGTCTTGAAAAGGCAGAGCGAGACCACTTGCACGAACAGCTTGTTGAGTCGCAATCGGCTTTTCAGGATACCAAGGATCAACCCCCACGAAACGATAAGGCAAACAAGCGCCCAATCCCAGCGGTCCCGCGCCAACTTCGAGAATAGTGCCTCGTCCATTTGCCTCGAATAATTTTTCGACTTCACTATAGCGGATTATCTTGTCAAGCATTGACTATCTTATCCAATTCATTCCTACAGCGAGCAAGAGCAATCAGGATATGTCCTTTTTTACGACGATCAATGTGTAGTAGATGTTGTCAAATCCACCGACATAGCGACACCAGATTCTCTCGCAAAAGAAGAGGCTGAAGTTGGCTGACTTGTTTATGATCCAGTTAAGAACTCTAAGGATAATTCGCTTAGTCGGAGTCTTAGAATTCACCACATCAATGTCCCACCACTCCAATCTAACATCCTTTTGCCATAGCACAACTCCTTGACTATGTGGACCCAGCGACTCTCGAGGTTGTTTGCCGTATATATATTCAAAAGACATCAGCCCAAAGGTACGCTTGTGATCGAAATTCCAATGGTATGAAGCTGCGGAAAAGTGCGGAAGGCAAAGTCTTATGACAGCGCCGTCTACACAAATTCTATGCAACTCCTTCATGACAAGAAAGATACTATTTACGTGTTCAAGAGTATGTCTGCTGTAGACCTCATCCACAGAATTGTCTGGAAGCGGAATCCCACTTTCTTCCGCATACACTATGTCCACATCATCGAAAGCGCAGACGTCTACCCCAAGATACCCACTTTTTTTTTCGGGTCCGCAACCAAAGTCAATTTTCATGGGTGGTTTATACTCCAAGAATGGATGATCAAGACAATCGAGGCAAAAACAACTTAGGATCCTATTACTGCAAGGCCGGTCACAACTCGCTCCACTCTTTTAACTGCGCCATACTTCCGATTTCTCGACTTGTAAGGCGAAATCTCCCGGCTGCAAGAAG
>JAGVEU010000087.1 GCA_020057985.1 Calditrichota bacterium
AGACGGAGTGGAAGAGCTTCTGGGCGATACGCTGGATGTAGCGGAGGGTTACAGACGAGCGTTTCAAGCCGTACTCGGACCTGCCGTATACTACTACCTTACGAATACGATTGATGCTGCTTTGAAAGCAGTTGAATCACTGCGACAGGCTAAAGTCGGTCAAACAACTTTCATTCCCATCAGCGACTTTCACGCTACTGACATTCAGCAGTTTACCGTACCGGAAGGAGCAGTGGGTCGAGCGCTTGATCTCCTGAACGGAGGTGTCAAGAGTAAAGTTCTTGCGCACTTTCTTGGCCGTGTTGTTATTGTCAACGATTGGCAATCTGCTCTGCAACATCGCGCATGGGCTCTGGAGAACCGCTGCACTCTGGTCACTCTGGATGGCCAGTGGATAGACTCAACAGGTCTACTTCGAGGCGGCTCGGAAGAAGTGCGAACACCCATAGACTTGGGGTTGCGCAAGCAAGTCCTCGAACTGAATCAGCTTCTTACAGAAACTATTGCCGAGAATGAGGCGACCGGAGCCCGCACACGCGATATGCGCTCACAGCGATCCGTTGTCGAGCAGAAGCTTGTGGAAATACAGCGGAAACTTGAGTCTATCCGTTTGCGACAGGCGAATGTTCGAGAAGAACAAGTGAAACAGGAGACCCTGCTCGCTTCCCTCGAGCAACGCGAGACCACTGCTCGCCAGCAAATTGAGGAGCTTGACCGAGCCATCGGAGAGTGCAGCGATCAGATCCGTGCCGCCATGTTGGATGTGGAGAAGGCCAAGGCCGATCTTCATGACTCGGAATCCTCCGGCGGCAATCTCTCCGATAAATTTGCTGAAGCACGAACAGCGGTGGCAAGAGCGCGGGATCATCGGCATGAGTGCGAGAAGCTGCGAGATGCCTTCAAACACAGAGTCGAACTGGTTGAAGCTGATATACAGCGGGTCGAGCAGACGCTTGCCGAAATCGCCGAGAATCTTCAAGGAGTGGAGGACAGTGCCGAGCACGCCGTCGCTGAGATCACTGCGCTTGAAAAACGCATCAAGGAGATTGAGGATATTCTGCTGGAGAAATTTCGCTCGCGAGATCATCTGGCTCAAGTGCTGGATCGCGCTACAACGAGACTCGATCAGGCTCGCAGCGGCGTAAAGGAACACGAGGATCGCTTGCGCAAGCTACGCGAGGATCAAGACGCGGAACTCGAAGGTGAAAGGAAGATCGAACTGGAATACGCACGCTTGCGCGGAGAGCTTGATGCGCTGATCTCAAACGCCCGAAATCAATTTGGCTTCGATCTGACAGCAGAGGACTTTGTTCAAGATCACGCCTTTGAGCAAGAGACCGAAGCGAATCCAGAACTTGTGCAAGAGCTAAAGCAGAAAATCGAGCGACTGGGCCCGGTGAATCTGCTCGCTGTCGAGGAATACGAGAAAGAAAACGCTCGTTTGGAGGCATTGCTTAGAAACCGCGACGACCTGCTCAACGCGAAGCAAACCCTTGTCGAGACCATTACGCGAATCAACGAGACCGCGCAAGCGAGATTCCTGCATACCTTTGAAGCTGTTCGGGCAAATTTTCAACGCCTCTTTCGAGAGTTCTTCGGCGCGGGGGAGGCAGACCTGATCCTCAACGGTCCCGATCTGCTCGAAGCGGACATTACCCTTTGGGCCAATCCGTCGGGGAAGCGTCTGAAATCTCTGTCTCTAATGTCGGGCGGAGAAAAGACCATGACCGCTATTGCCCTGCTTTTCTCACTCTATCAGGTCAAGCCGTCTCCGTTTTGCATTTTTGACGAGGTGGATGCGCCGCTCGATGACGTCAACATAGATCGCTTCAACAGAATGATCCGCTTGCACAGTACCGACACGCAGTTCATTCTCGTTACTCACAACAAGCGAACCATGGAAACAGCCGACAATCTTTACGGTGTCACTATGGAGGAGGAGGGTGTGAGCAAGCTTGTTTCCGTGCGACTGCTCACTGAAGTCGCTTGAACCAGTTTCTACGCCTTAAAGGCATGAACCTAAGACTACTCTTCATTTTTGCGATCATTCTTCTTTCGAGCGCTGTCCCCGGTATTGCCGGTTTCGTGCTCGATCTTGATTTTGCGAGTTTTCGTGCCAATGATACTTTGTCGTATGTAGAAATATACTGCTCAATTCAGCGCTCGCGGTTGCTTTGTCATCCGCAGGACAGTTTGAAGGCGGAGTTTCGGGTCGCTCTTGCTATCGCAGACAGCGGTACAAACGTGCTCGCTGACACCTTTGCGGCAGCGGATGTATTCGAGCAAGGAGAGCGCCCTGCCGAGGGTCAGTTCTTTCCCCACATCTTCAAGTTTGTGATGAGGCCGGGCGTCTATGCGGTTCGCGCCTCCCTGTTTCAGTATAATGATACACCGAGGGACGTTGTGACGGACTCGCTCACTGTGAGGGCTTTTCGTGCCAATGAAATGTCTATGTCCGACGTTGAACTCGGATGTGATATCTCTTTTGTCAACGAGCCATCGCCATTCGCAA
Organism: Calditrichota bacterium; assembly: GCA_020057985.1. Taxonomy (GTDB): domain Bacteria; phylum Electryoneota; class RPQS01; order RPQS01; family RPQS01; genus JAGVEU01. The sequence goes on from JAGVEU010000087.1 coordinate 2,513, forward strand.
AGAATGGCGTGCGACTTCTTCCCAATCCGACGCGATTCTTCGGCACCAAACTACCGCTCTTTTGCTACTATGCCGAGGTCTATGGATTCGAGTTCGATTCCGCAGCGACAGATTCCTACACGGTCACACGGAGAATTCTCAGAGGAGAAACAGGCCAAGCAGCGCGCCCTGAGAACACAAAGACCTACCGCCTGCCTAAATCAGAGGTAGTTATTGCAGACGGCTTTCCTGTGTCTGCCTTGAAGACCGGCACCTACTATCTTGAGCTTGAGGTCAAGAACTCAAGAACCGGTCAATCAGCGCTATCTCGCAAAAAGTTCTGGACGTATCGTGCCGAAGATTTTGCCGCTGGAAGCGTGGCCGGATCTGATACTCAGTTTCAACATCGGATTCTGCAATCTGATCCCAACGTGCTTGAAGTCCTTGATCCCGATAGCGCCTTACGGACGATGCGATACGTTCTCACCAAGGAAGAGAGCAATCGCGTGAAGAGACTCACTCCGGAAGGGAAGCGCGAGTTCTTACTATCTTATTGGCGCGATCGGGAAGTGAATGACACCGGCGCCGCCAATCGCTATTTTGCGCGCGTGGTAGAAGCCAATTCGAGATACTCGTTTTTCAAGAAGCCCGGCTGGTTAACAGATCAAGGACGGGTTTTCGTCATGTACGGTGAACCGGATCAAGTCGAGCGAAATTACAGCCGTGCTGAGATCCCTGACCATGAGCTATGGCGCTACGATCGCTTGGAAGGTGGTGTCTATTTCATCTTTATGGATAAAAACGGATTCGGAGAACTGGACGTCGTGCACAGCACAATGAGAGGCGAAATCTACTATCCTAATTGGCAGATGCTCGCGCCCTCAACTCACACTGATCCGACAAGTCCGCAGAGGAGGTGAGCAACTTTTGGTTACTGCGCGCAACCTTTGCAAGAACTACTATGATTCCCTCGGTAACATAGTACAGGCATGCGTTGATCTCAGTTTCGAGGCGCAGGCAGGGGAGGTGTTTGGTCTGCTCGGTACCAATGGAGCGGGTAAGACGACCGCTCTGCGAATGCTCTCCACAGTCCTACGGCCTACGTCGGGAGATGCGATGGTGGCCGGACACAGCATAACCCATGCACCAGATCGTGTGAGAGCATCCATTGGTTTTCTGTCCTCGGATACAGGTATCTATGGCAGGTTGACTGCACGCGAAATGATTGAGTACTTTGGTCGGCTGCATGGAATGTCGGACGAGCGAATCAACGATCGCGTGGAGGAGATCGCCGACGTTCTTGAGATGAGGGAATTCCTCAACAGGAGGTGCGATAAGCTTTCCAGCGGCCAGAAGCAGCGGGTTAGCATCGCGCGCACCATCGTCCATGATCCGGAGGTGCTGATTCTTGATGAGCCGACATCCGGCTTGGACATCCTCTCCGCGGCGCAGATCGTGCGTTTTATCAGGCAATCCCGGGATCGTGGGCGTTGTGTGGTGTTCTCAACCCACATTATGCGCGAAGCGGAGAAGCTCTGTGATCGAATTCTGATTTTGCACAAAGGCACGGTCAGGCTTGCCGGGACTCTCGCGGAGATTTGCGGACGCGCCGGAACGAACGACCTTGAAGAGATCTTTATGGAGGCAGTCGGCGAAATACAGTCGTAATCTATCAACACTCTTTGGCCTCGCGTTTGCCCTTCCTGATATCAGTTCGCGGCCGTTATGTCGGCTGCAAGCTTGCGCATCAATCGAGTCAAGAATCAGCAGGAACAAAAACGCGATGGCCACAGAGAACTTCGACTTACTTGTCCTCGACGACGAACAGGAAATCCTCGACATTATCAAGGAGACTTTTGCCGGGCAGGGACTGCGGGTCAGGACTGCTACAAGCGTATCCAAGGCGCTACAACTCGTCTGCCGCTACAGTTTTCACGTCATACTCTCCGACCAGCACCTCCCCGACGGAAACGGAGTGGATTTTCTGGCAAGTCTCCCCGAACTTGGAATTGATTCTGTCCCCATTCTGATGACTGGTTACATGGAGTTAAGCATCGCTACTGAGGCTATCAACCGGGGGAAAGTTTATAAGTTTGTTCATAAACCTCTCGACTTACGCCTGTTGCAGGAAACCGTAGAGCAGGCACGTGAGCTGCATGATGTCAGGCAGCGTCGCCGGCTTTTCACTCGCGAGGTTGTTGAAAATAATGTCCGTCTGAGGCGTGAAACGGAGGCAAAGGAAGCCTCGTTGCGTGATGCAACCGTAAGAATTCAGTCCGGTCGCGAGACAGTTGTCAGGCAACAGGTTGAGATCGAGTCCCTCTACTCAGAGATTCAGAAGGCCTATCTTCAGACCGTAACGTCGCTCACCAAGGCTATCGAGGCGAAAGACAAGTATACACGCGGCCATAGTGAACGAGTCTACTACTATTGTTGTCTGATGGCTGAGGATCTGAAGTTGCCCGAATCAAGCAAGGTAGATCTGCGGTTCGCAAGCCTCCTCCATGATCTGGGGAAAATTGGCATACCCGATTCGATCCTCTGCAAAAAAGGGGGGCTAAATGACGATGAGATTCGAGTCATATCTACTCATCCGGAACTCTCGGAGAATATTCTAAAGCCATTACCATTTCTTGATAAAATACGACGCATTATCAGGCATCATCATGAGTGGTATAATGGAACAGGATATCCTGATGGGTTATGCGGTGAAGAGATATCCATTGAAGGGCGGATTCTATCGGTTGCAGATGCCTTCGATGCCATGCGCTCGGACAGACCATACCGTCGAGCGCTGAATCTCGGAGCTGCTTTGGACCAGCTTAGACAGGGGTCCGGCACGCAATTCTGTCCGAAATGTGTTGATTCCCTTACTCGCGAACTCGCTATTTCTGGTGAGTTTAAAAGGGATACCTCCTCATGGCAGGACGAACGCTGGGTGACGGACTTTGTAAATGCAAGACAAACGCGACGAGTTGTTGATCGAGTGTGTGCACTTGAATGATCTTATTGTTCAGAGATTTCTGCCCGCCCACCTCTGCTGACTGCTCATGAATTGGATTGCACTTGACATTGACCCTGAAATTTGTTAAACTTACTGATGATAGATCGGTAACGTCAGTAGGATTATTTTGGAGTACAATGCCCGTTCGATAGAGGATTTTGGAATTTCATTCTTTGTTTACT
>JAGVEU010000178.1 GCA_020057985.1 Calditrichota bacterium
CATTACCGCCGCGTCGGAAGGCTGTTTGAAGACAGCCATGCGTTGGTTCCGGTGACTGGTGCGCGCTCGCAGCCACAGTGGATCTACGAGCCGATTTCAGATTCCGTATCACTGACGAGGTAATCTCGCGGCTGACCTGTTCGATTTTCCTTGAGACCCCAACTGGATTTCCAGCCACGTGCATCCTCGCGCTGCACATAGCCGGACACCCATTCTCAGAATAATCTCAAGGAGACGATCATGAAGTGGAAACTTGCATGGGCTGTTGGACTCCTGTTAGTCTTGGCGTTGATCATGGTGGTTGGATGTAGCGAAAAGCATGAAGAGGTGCATGGCACCGACGGGAGAGGGGAGCGGATTCAGATTTCTGTCGAAAATGATTAGCTCTACTTCGTGAGTGGGGATACTGCGGTCACTCTGGTTACGGTTTTTGGCAGGGATGGTATGGCAAAGGCTCACAGTTTATCCCAATCGACAGCACATCCCATTTCAAACTGCGCCGTCATCCCGGACCGAACACCGGAGTTTGGTAAATTCGGAAATCCGCTTGAGTTCGGGTTACAGAGCAAAATGACATAAGTCGGCCGTCTGATGCGCGAGTCGGGTTGCCACTTGAACTCTACATTACTAAACAATGGATAAACTGGCACGATGTCAAAGCGCAGGGCGACCTCAAGGAGGAGTTCTGGATGATCCGCGTTGGCTGATGGGTTCTTGTACGCTTTTGCACCGCTGTACCGAAGCACAAAAATTGGAGCACACGAGAAAGAATCATGCGATCGGCTGAACGTTTGCTTTCCTAATTCGGTCAAGACAGCTGTGTTGTTCTTTCCTTGCCTCGTAAACTTAACAAATCCCGCTCGATCAAGTTTTTCGAGCGTAGGGAGCCACTCGGGCTCGATCTCATTAGATTTCTGGGAGAAGAATCCCATACCGTTGCCGTAGACGTTGACTTGTTCGCGAAAGCAAAGAAAAATCGTGTCGGGAGGAGTGCTGCTGTACTTCTGATTTGCTTGCCTGACGGCTTCCTCGAACGTCAAGCCGGATTTCGGTGCACCCGCATTTGTTTTTTGGGATTGCGGCGATTGCTTTTCCTTGCACCCAAACATCAAAAGACAAAAGACCATCAAAAAAGAGAGAGGGAACATCTTGGTATTAGACTCCATGTTAAGGCACGTAGAATTATTAAATGCATCCGCCGTCCACTTATAAAAGTGCCATTAAGATAGGGGTTTTTCACATAAATGTCAAGCGATAGCCGCCAAATCGAGATACCCTGCACCATGCAACCAGAAAAACGCGGAAGCAACTTCATGTAACTCACGTATGTTCAATCTAAACATACGTGTAACCTTGAAACCTATTTTGGTGATAGCCCCCCACCCATACGTGAGTATGACGGGGTGTCTCGCCAGAAAGTCAGCAAGTCGCTCAGTAATCCGAAACACAGCTTCCTCGTACTGAGAAATCCGGAACACGGCGATACCACGGATTCGGAAGGCCGCCTCGAACTTACTTATCACACTTGGCGGCCAGGAATGAACATCATAACTGCCAGCGCGGGAGGCGCAAGCGACAGCGACACAATCTCCGCGTGGGCTATCACAGTGCAAGTTAGCTCGGATTCCATTCACTACACAGTGACGGATTCTGTTCAAGTGAGTCTTGATATCGTGCCCCCGATGATGGGTTTTTCGCCGCTCATCATCGCAAATGGCGGGAGATTTCCATCGTTGGGACCCACAGATTCTACAGGGCACGCGACAAGCTGGTGGTGGCCACCGCTTGGGACAGGCACATACTGTATCTACTTCAGACCCAGCGCAACACAGCCTTTGGACAGCGCGTGTGTCTACGTGGAGCCGTAAGAGGTAGCGGACAAGAATTTAATAAGAATAACAACTGCATGGATAGCTTGACCCTTCCAACTCTCAAGTGTGCCGCAAAAACATTTCTGAAAAGAATAAGTTCGACACCCATTCCGACCCTCTATGGAGTCACGGACGGCAAGGCTGTAGGCACGCACGTTGAGCACTCGTTTCAGGAATACTTGTCCTCTTTGTTCACCTATATGCGCGGCAGTTCAGCATCAGGAATAGACTTTCCTGAGTTGGAAGTTGATTTGAAAGTGACTTCGGTTAGGCAGCCGCAGTCATCGTGTCCGTTTCGAGATGCAGATCAGAAGGTGTACGGACTGGGTTATGATCTCATGATCTTCGTCTATGACAAGACAGACGATGTCGAGAAACAGGCTGCTCGGCTGAAGTTTCTTCATGCCATGTTTGTCGAACGCAGCAAGACAGGCGATTACCAAACGACTTTTGGAATCCTTGAAATCCTTCGCCGCAAGGGGAATCAGGATGACTTGATAGCATTCTTCGAGGAACGGAACCTTCCACTTGACGAGATCGGAAGGGCAAAACTCGCAGATCGCGTTCTTCAAGCTCCGCCGGAGCAAGGCTATCTGACTATCTCAAATGCGCTCCAATGGCGGCTTCAATATGGAAGGATAATCACGATTGCCGATAGCGGCAATGTGCAAGGCGTGGAGAATCTGCTTGCGTAAGGATCTTGGCGATTTTCAGACCCCACCGGACTTGGTGATAGAGGTCCTTGCGAGTCTCGACTTTTCAGGAGATCTCTGGCCGCGAGTATTGGAGCCCACTTGTGGCCGTGGCAATTTCATTGCCGGGCTGCTGGATGCTGCTATTCCACCAACGGAAATCGTCGGAATCGAGCTTCAGGCAGAACATGTCGAACGAGCATCTAAGCGCCCCCTCGACACAATGGGTACTGCGGTAACAATTCGGCAAGCGGATTTTTTCGGACTGAACCTTCGCGCAGATATTGAGTGGCAATACCAAGGCCCATTACTGGTGATTGGGAATCCGCCATGGGTGACAAACTCTGAACTGGGTACCTTGGAGAGTGATAATCTGCCGACAAAGCGCAACCTGAAAGGTCTACGTGGATTTGATGCGATGACCGGAGAATCCAACTTTGACATAGCTGAGGCTATTTGGATCAAGCTCATCACTGAACTCGTTGAAGAGAAGCCAACCATCGCGTTGCTCTGCAAGACATCGGTCGCGCGCAATGTTCTGTCTTACGCTCATAAGGCCGGATTGCCGATTTCGGGAGGAATTCTGAGACGACTCAATGCCAAAAGGTGGTTCGACGCGGCGGCGGACGCATGCCTTTTCAGTCTTGACGTGGGGCAAAAGATCCCTTGCTATGACGTCGAAGTCTACGATGATCTGTGGTGCGAGCGTCCGGTCACCACGATGGGCATAGCGAACGGCCATGTCGTTGTTGATGTTGACGCTCATGAACACGTATCATTCGCACAGGGAGCCAGCCCCATAGAATGGCGTCAGGGGATGAAACATGACGCTGCGCCCGTTATGGAACTCGTTCGCGATGCCGACGGGAATCTCACAAACAAGCTGGGAGATGTCGTGGATGTCGAGCCCGAATTTGTCTTTCCGCTGGCGAAGGGTTCGGATCTGTACAATGGCAGAGTGACGAAAGCTGATCGGTATGTAATTGTGCCGCAGAAACACTTGGGCGAAAGCACATGCCATTTGGCGGAATATGCACCGAGGCTTTGGGAATATCTTGAGTCGCACACCGAGGTCTTTGACAAACGCCGGTCTGCCATCTATCGCGGCAAAGAGCGTTTCAGCATTTTCGGAATCGGTGACTACTCCTTTTCTCTGTACAAGATTGGCATTGCGGGGCTGTACAAGGAACCTCGCTTCCGAATGATCGCTCCCGTTGCCGGTCGTCCGATGATGCTCGATGATACATGCTATCTTATCGAATGTGCTTCCGCGGAGCAGGCCGCGACATTGTCATGCCTCTTGAATCACTCACTCTGTATCAAGGCCATTAGTTCAGGGCTCTTTTCCGATTCAAAACGGCCTGTTACCAAACGATTACTTCAACGAATAAATCTTCGGGCCATACTGGCGAAAGTGGATCATGATGCACTTCTATCGGCAGCGCATGAGCAACTTCGGAGCCTCGGTTTGGAATGGCAAACGAACATGAATGGCAGTCACTCGAATCTTGCTGATTGGTTATTCAACAGTTCTGCCGGGAAGAGACAAGATCAGCAAATGGCATTGCTTGTGTCTGTAATATGAACATGCCGACTATGCTGAAGCAGAAAATCCAACTCCCGAAGTAGCAGTGAAAAAGCAGTCAGCATTTGCCTTTGGGATTTAAGTCCATTGTCCCTCTTTGACCGTGGCGCAACGGTTCTGAAGTACCTCGTCCTCGTCGGCGCGGCTCTCTATATTGCGCTCTACATCACGCTCGCCATTCTGCGGATTCCCTATCCCTACGAACTGGAGTGGATGGAGGGCAGCAGTGTGGATCATGTGCAACGGGTGCTTGAGGGGAAATCGCTGTATGTCGCGCCGTCGGTGGAGTTTGTGCCGATGATTTATCCGCCGCTGTACTACTATGTTTCGGCGGGAGTGGCGAAATTCACGGGGATTGGATTTACTCCGTTGCGGCTGGTGTCGTTTTTCGCATCGCTCGGTTGCCTGCTGCTAATCTTTCTCTGGGTGCGGCGGGAAACACAAAGTTGGCAGGCGGCATTGTTAGCGGCAGGATTATTTGCCGCATCCTATCGCATCGGTGGAGCTTGGCTGGACATAGCGCGGGTGGATTCGCTGTTCTTGCTATTCCTGCTTGCGGCGGCGTATTCGATTCGGTTCTATGATACTCTGACGAGTTATGTTGTTGCCGGCGTGCTGCTTGCGCTCTCGTTTCTGACCAAACAAGTGGCCTTGGTGGCGGCGGTACCGCTGATTGTCCGTGTTTTGTTCCGGGAGCGCCGTAACGCATCAAGTGCAATTCTGCTCGGCGGAACCTTCGTGGTTATTGCGGCGGGGGTTACCCTGATCCTGAATTCGGTTTCAGAGGGTTGGTACAGCTATTATGTCTTCGACGTGGCTTCCTCGCATCCGATTGTTCAGACGCATTGGTTGCGGTTCTGGTCACGGGATATTTTGTTGCCGATGGCTATTGCCTGTTTGCTGGCCCTGTTCTTTGTGTTCATCCGGCTGATTCAGCAGAGAAAAGATCATGTCTGGTTCTACTCGCTGTTCGCGGCTGGAATGTTGGGAGCTTCTTGGCTGTCGCGATTGAAGGCGGGGGGATATGACAACTGCCTGATTCCGGCGTATGCTGCCCTTGCGATTCTCTTGGGAGTGGCCGTGCCGGTGGCGCTGAAATTCCATGATGAGAAGCTCCATGAGGAACTGGAGAAAACACTTGCCCGCAGTTTCCTCTATGCGGCGCTGATGATTCAATTTCTGGTTCTGAGTTACAACCCATTGAATCAAATTCCGACGCAGGCAGACCGAGCAGCGGGCGACAGCCTCATTCGCAAAATGGCGAGTGTCAACGGGAATGTGTTTCTTCCCTTTCATGGCTACCTGTCTTCGCTTGCCGGGAAAAAGAGTCATGCGCACGTCATGGCCATTCATGATGTTCTGATCAGCACGAACGACAAGGGCAAAGCGATTTTGCAGGCGGATATTGCGCAAGCGTTGCAGGAGAGAAGATTCGCGGCAATCCTCCTTGACGTGGAACACCCCGAAGAGATTCCGCTCGAACAAGACTATGCGATGCAAGAAAAGATCTTTGAGCGCGCCGAAGTCTTTCGGCCAGTGACGGGATGGATAACGAGGCCGGAGTTCGTGTATAAGCCATGGATGTAGGATGAAGGATGAAAACACACGCCATAGCAGGCGTGCTAATGCCGAAAACAAATTTCAAGAAAGTCACAGGGTGTTTTTTCATCGCCGCGGCATGTTTCCTAACATGCCCGTCTCCTGCAATCCGAAGGGGCACATTCGGAAATGTGCCGCCGCGAGAGAGGGCCCTCTGATTTTTTAAGATAACCGCAAAAAACATATTACAAACAAATACAGTCTGGAGAGAAGAGTGTCTAAATTAAGAACCATTTTGCTGAGCTTAACCATGCTGCTGATTGCGGCGGGTTGCGGGCCGAGCAAGGATGTGGTCGCCACCGTGGGCAAAGAAGTTATCACCACAAAGCAATTCAAGGAAAGTTTTATCACCCGGTTTCGCACGGAGGATGCGGCTAAGACCAAGAGCATGAGTGATCGCAAGAGATTTATCGAGGAGATGGCGATCGGGCTTGCGAAATATCAGGAGGGTCTGGCTCGCGGAATTGACAAGCGGGCTGAGGTTGCGGACGAAATTGACAAGATCAGCAAGCGCAAAGCGCTGGATTTATTGTATCAAAAAAAGGTTGTGGACGCAGTCGTAACGGATGAAGCTGCGAAAAAATTCTATGATATGTCCGGCGAAGAAATCAAAGGCCGGCATATTCTGCTCAAGTTCTCGCTGACGGATACCAGTGTGGCGGCTCAGGAGCCAGTTAAGACTCGCGCAGATTCAATCAAGCGGGCGATCATGAGCGGATTGGACTTCAAAGCCGCGGCGAAACTGTTCAGCGAAGATGCGACCTCAGCGGCGGATTCCGGTGATCTCGGCTGGTTTCAATGGGGCCGAATGGTGGACGAATTTCAGGAAGCAGCCTGGAAAGCCGTACCGAATAAAATGGCTGGCCCGGTCAAAAGTCCCTATGGCTACCATCTGATTCTGGTCGAAGAAAAGCGTCCGGTGCAGGATCGCCGCCCCTTTGAGGAAAGCAAAGAGCGAATCAAGAATCAGCTCAAGGAAGTTGAGGGGCAAAAAATGAGTGACGTGGCCAAGGAATATGTCACCAGCTTGCGCAAGGATAATAAACTGGAATATAAAGAGCCATCACTGACGGCTTTCCGCGAGAAGCTGAAGGATCCGAATACACCCAAGAGCGGGCCCGTTGGGCCGGTGTTTACAGATGCAGAGAAACAACAGATTGCGGCCACTTACAAGAACGGCAAGGTCACGGTAGCCGATATGCTGGAAAAACTTGGCAATAATGCCGCACGGGTGGATTGGACTCAGGAACAGAGTTCACGCGACTTGGTCAATGCTATTGCCGAGCCGAAATTCCTCGAAGAGAATGCCAAGAATATGGGTCTGTACAAGGAAGCGCTGAAAGACCCGTCGGTGCTTGAGCAGAAGAAGAATGCGGTGATCCGGCTGCTGGAGAAAGACGAAGTCACGGACAAAATCAAGCCGACGGAAGAGGACGAGCGCAAATATTATGAAACCCATCTCGACAACTATATCCAACCGGAGACGCGAACCATCCGCGAGATTTTCATCAAAACAGATTCTCTGAAATGCGCGCGGGTTCATGACCGAGCGGCCAAGGGCGAAGACTTCAAAAAACTCACGGTGCGCTTCAATGAAAAGGAATCCACACAAAACGATACCGGACGCATCGGCCCCTTCGAGCAGAAGCGCTTTGGCCTGATCGGCACAACAGCCTTTCAACTGAAAAATACCGGCGAAATTTCCGACGTGGTGCGAGTCGGTGATAATTTCTCGGTTATCCAACTGTTACAGATTATCCCCTCCCGCACAAAAACTCTTGAAGAAGCCTCGGCGCAGGTCAAACGCGAGTATCGCACTTTCAAGACTGACGAACTGCAAAAGTCTTTGGAAAAATTGGTGATCGAGAAACACAAGTTGTCTGTCAAGGAAGACAAACTCACTTCGGTCTGGCCGGTATCCAAAGAGGATGGAGGACCGGGAAAGAAGGTTGCCAGAGAGCCGTAGGGGAAGAAGAAAATCCAAAATCCGAAATCCAAAAGAAGAGTGCGTAGGGGTGGGTTAAGTCTTCGCAACCCACCCGCTTTCAGCCTTTCAGCCTTTCAGCCTTTCAGCGTTTTGGAGCGGCGGGTGTGTTGCGAAGACATAACTCACCACTACGGACAGATCGCACTGTTTCTGCTGTTCTCACTGCTCATGGCGTGTCGCGGTTCGCTCGAACGAGACGTTGTGGCGCGGGTTGGCTCAGAGAAATTGACGGCGCGGGAGCTTGCGGAGATTGCAGGCAAACCCCTCGACTCGCTTGCGGCCAAAGAACAGTGGGAGCTAACTCAAGAATGGGTCGAGCAAACTCTGGTGGAATTGGAAGGCAAGCGGCTCGGTCTGGACAAGGATCCTCAGATTAAGTCGCACTTACGTGATGTGACAGCGGCACTCTATCGGTCGCGCATGCTTGCTGATCTTAAGACTCCGGCTCCCACAGATTCCGTGGTCGAAGCCTATTATCGGAAGCACCGCGATGAGTTCATCCGCACCGACGATGCTTATCTTGTCGAACTCTACTGGGCAGAACAGCAATTGGACTTAGCAAAATTCTGCCGGCAGGTGCAAGCATCAGACAGTATTATTCTCGATCTGTGGCCGGATATTGCCTCCGAGGGCCGGTGGTTGGTTGAGCATGGCGAACTGGACAAAGACATCATCAGCGAACTTGAAAACCTCCCTTTGGGAGAATTCACGGTTCCGCGAAACGCTGAAGACGGCTATCGTGTCTTTCGCCTGCTCGACGCCTATCATGCAGGTGAACGCATGAAACTGGCGACCGTCCGCGACGAAATCACTCAGCGTCTGCTCATCGAGCAAAGTAAACAACGGCAGGAAGAACTGATGAATCAACTCAAACAGAAATATCAGATCTCGGTCACCGTCGAGGATAGTGTCGGAAAATGAGAAACTTGAAACTTGAAACGAGAAAGAAGACCG
>JAGVEU010000109.1 GCA_020057985.1 Calditrichota bacterium
TCAGGCACTGCCAGAGGCCGCCTCTCGGCAGGCTGGGCAATGAATGTGCTTTTTCACGATACTACGGCACTCGTTTCCGCAGCTCGGGGAATTGTTCGCAACGCCGATTTGCTCAGTGAAGATATGGAATATCAAACCGCAAAGTACGAGGCCATTCGCGCTTTAGGACTTCATGGAGCCGTGGATCAAGTAGAAGATATTGCGCGAATGGCAGACGACAAAAACCGACTGGTTCGCTATACCGCTTGCGACTATCTGGGGTTGTGCGCCAAGAATGGAGACACAGCAGCCTTGAATGCACTCAAGAGTATTGCCGAAAAGAATCAAGACCCTGACATCCGAGGATCGGCGAAAATGTATCTCAGCAAACTGGACCCACAGGAGAATCAACGATGAGACTAAATCGCAAATGCGTTCTTACTTTCCTGCTGATTGTTACAGCAACCGGAGTGCTAAAGAGCCAACCAACAAATGGAGACTTCTGGGCAACACGAGCGAACGAATATGCCAGAATGTACTGCAACACAATAAATCCCGAATATGGTGACCCTCCTCCTGGAGGGACGGATTGTGCCCGTTTTGCCAGCCAGTGTGCTCAGGCTGGTTGCGCTGGACTTTGCGAATGGAACAACAATCCAAATCCTTCGTATCCAGATCATGTTCCTATCGGCAATTTTGGCCCATGCCAGAATTACTGGAATCAGCAGCCGGAGAATAGTTGCGATCATGGTGTTGGCTGTATTGCATGTGGAACCGGGTATCACACAACGATAAACTTCGCCAATGATCTTGCGTGGTGGCTTTATTGTTCGACGAGTTTCTGGCAGATGGCATTTGATGTCACAACACCTGAGTCCGTTCCAGCCTGGGTTGGCTCAGGGACCTTTTGCGTTATTCAATGGTCTAACCTTGATTGGCATGCTGGATATATCGTCGCGGGTGCGGGTCAGAATGCATGGGTTGTTCAGCATAGTAATGACCATTGCTATCCCACTCAAGATGATGAAAATGGTCGTGCCAGTCAAATGACTGTACAATGGTTGATGGCGAGATTGTCCCCATAAGTGCCAAATTATTATAGAATTTACATTTTGGACATGCGTGTCCAGAGCTAAGTTGCTTTTTTTTTTAGACTTAACCAAAATAACGCTTGACATTTTGAATAGGTTGCCATATATTATATACGTTCTTCTGCTATCGCCCAACGAAACCAAGAGACGTGAATCGTGAGTAGAGTTCAACCTTCTTTCAACATCTACCGTCGATGATATTGAACGACGCAAAGCTAACAAATTATGGACGTTTCATGATAATCTCAAGAATGAAAGCTGCGCGTCAGACGATCTGGTCATAATTCTATTGACTTGCTAATGTACGGATATATAGCGTCGAATTTAACTATTTTTCATATGTTCCCTCACAAGGAGACAAATAATGAAATGGATATCAACATGGCTGATAATGGCCATGCTTGTTCTAACAACAACTCCGAACTGTCGCGCCAGCGATTTTGGAGATTTTGACAGACATCTCGATGATCTGGAGAAGTTCCTGGCCTGGTACACTCCACCACATACGCTGGATGCAGAGAAACGAGTGGAGTTGGACGGTGGAATGGGTTTATACCTCTCGGATCTCAGACACTTGATTGAACCGGTTGATCAGGTAAGAAGGGCTCGTGCGCTTGCGGTATTGGAGCGGATTTTCTCTGAGCGGTATGGATCGCGGTCTCCGGCGAATGCTCTTAGATTCCTAAACGATTATAATCCCACTCGTGCGCGAGAGTTGGCCTATGGCGGAATTCTGGACTCTAACGCTCTTATCACAAGGGCATCCGCAGCGGTTCTTCTCGAGGGCGGAGAATGGGATGTTGCTGCGCCAATTCTGGACAGTTTAGGTGATTTTGGAGGTCTCACCAGCACCAAAGATCCCCGTGCGATTAGGCATCTTCGCTATACTATTGAAACAACGGATGATCCGGATCGTAGCGTGTCTGCTGCCTACTATCTGGGATATGTGTACAACGAATGGGACACATCACTCACTACAGCAAGGCGCCAAGCCTTACAGAACCGTGACGAATTGTCGAATTCCGGTCGCTTGACATTATTGAAGATACTGCAGAATGGAACGACTTCTGAAGATGTCATGGCGATCTCACGGTTCCTTGACGATACGCAAGGGATTATCGCCCGTGAAGCACTCGAAGCGTTAGGGAAAATGACCATGCATGGCGTTCCGGCTGCTGAAACAACCCTTCTGGATCTGGCCGAAACTGGTTCGGAGGAGACCAAAGCCCGGGCAAAGCGCTTTCTCAAACACCTCAAAGAGATGGAGGACAAGAGATGAGAGCTACAACGTTACGAACGCTGCTATGGATTCCTGTCCTATGCCTGATGACCCAACGGACAGCTCTTTCTTGGGATGTGAGCGATGCCGTTGCTTACGCGCAGTGGTACTGCTCTGAAAGCCCGCGCAACACCGCTTATTGCTATCAGTTCAACCTCAACTGCGCCAACTTTCTTTCACAGATCCTCACATATGGCTGTCAAAACCTATGTGAGGCGCCATATCCGGTCAGCTGCGGTTCCGCCATAGACAATGATGCAAACTGTAATCAGTGCGATGGGTATGACACGCACAGGACGATCCTCGGAGCCGTCAATTTGCGTAATCATCTTAGTGCAAGGACTGCCTATTACCAAAAGGTAAGAAACCCCAACACGCCTAATGTTGACTACTGGACAGCCCCAATGAATGTGCCGAGCTGGATTGGAGAGGGTGACATTATTCTGTTTGGAAACTCGACCGGTTTGCATCGACACAGCACGTTTGGCGGTTGGGGGAACGGCTATTCAGTTGGGCTTTACAGCAATTCCGATCCTAGCTGTGGTTCCTACACTCTGTCTACCTACTGGTCGCGTTGGGGCTCAGGTGCTCCGCCCCCCGACGGCGACTACTTTGATCGCTTTTGGATATTTCACGTGATCGCATCACCGGGTACTCAAGAAGAACTAACTGGCACAGGAGAAACGAAATGAACAGGTTCCAATTGCACCACACACTCATTTGGTTCAGCAGCATTCTGCTGCTGTCCATGGCTTTTGCACAGCCGAATTTTGTTGCTCCCGGCAATGCCGAGGTGTTGCTGGTTACTCACTCTAACCTGAGAACCCCGAACTGGGTGCCTGGGCATCCCGAGGCTTGGGAGACAATGTTGCTGGAACAGAAAACATTGCAAGGCCTCGATGTCGCCATTGTTGAAGTATCAGATGGTCAGGTGCAGTCGCAAATCAAGCAGAGCATCCTTGGCAATCTGGGCACCGCGACTTTTCTTTATATCATTGGCGACGCGAAGCGACCGGCGCCTAACAATGATTGCGAACGGAATAATGGCATACCTGGAACATGGTTGGATGCGAATGCCTCTGAGCCAAGTGTTCCACCGGCTAACTTTGCTGCCGGCAACATAGTCCCGAACTGGTATGACGTGGAAACCCTGGATCTTCTGTGGGGCTTCTATAGTGATGGCCGCGATTGGCGCGCAACTGATCACGGTTACGTTGATTACAACGATAACATCCGGATCGGACGATTGCCCGCTTCCACTCAGCAGGAAATCCTCGATTACCTCGGCAAGTGTGGTCAGTACCTCAGCCTATCCGCTTCGCCAGCTTGGTCCACGCGGATGCTCTGGGCGAATGACAACGGAAACTTCGGCTGCAACGGGACTCCGGGTGAATGGACATACCGGTGGGAAAACGCGTGGCATGATCATGTTCCCTCTACCACTCCGATCACCGTCATGCACAGCACGGACTATATCGGAAGCGCGGAATCGTCCTACAGGACGGCTATCAACAACGGCTATGGCGTCGTTACCAGCTTCGGACCATGCGGTGCCGCCAATCAGCTCACTCGCTTCTACTTTGGGAGTTCCTCTTATGAAGGCTTCGCAAACATCGGAATGTATCCGCTCTTGATTGCCGCAAGCTGCGATCAGGGAGGATTTGACCAGTTCACTTACCCGATGTCTGGCGACGTGCCTCTTTGTTCTGTACCGATTACAGAGATTCCTTGCGTAGTGGAGAAATTGCTTCTTCTTCCCCAAGCGGGCATCATCGGCGCCATTGCGCCTACTGGCGCCACTACGGGTATGGCCGATGGACTGTTCGTGTACCACTTTTTCGAAGGGATATACAATAGGAGCATAACCAACTTCGGTCACCTGCTTCGGCACGCGCAGATCGCTTCGAGACCATGGTTTGACAAAGAAGCATTCACCTATGGCAGATTTATCTTGCTCGGGGACCCTACTCTGAGTCTACCCTATCAACCTTTCGCTCGAGGTCGTTGGACTGCCGCCAGCTCCCCCATCCGTGTTACTCAATCTCTTTCTATACCTGAAGGCGGAAGCCTTACAATTGAGGCAGGTACGACGGTAATTTTCTCGCCGGGAGTTTCCTTGACGGTCTTGGCCGGTGCGAGTCTCATCGCCGCGGGCACCGCGCAAGCGCCGATTCATCTTCAAGGCACCGGATCAACCCCTCAAGAAGCGTGGCGCGGCATCTTCTTCCACAGCAACAGCAGCCAGAATCTGCTCGATCACTGTGTCCTTGATAATGCTACGGTTGGCGGGCGTGGGATGGCGGGGTCATCGGCGGTGGTGCGCAATTCCACGTTCAACAATTGCGGCATCGCCGTTTCCACAAACAATGGCGGACAGCTTTCGGTTCAGAGCTGCACTATCGCCGGCAGTCGTTACTACGGAGCCGTAGCGGCCGGACGCTCGATCTTGAACTTCACCGGCGGCAGCATCACAGACAGCAAACGCGCGGGAATTTGGTCGGCCGGAATTGCCTATGTGTCTATGAACGGAACCTCGCTCTCCGGCAACGGTCTTACTGCAGATCAACTCGCCGCAAGGGTGATGATCATGAGACTGCTCTTATGCGCATTGCTCTTGCTGGCCGTTCTGCTCTCCTTCTCAGAAAACCGACGCGCGAGAAGCCTCTTTCTTGTCCTCTCAATATCGAACGCTAATGGCCAAACAGGACAATTGGAAAAACGCATATCATTATTAAACCGTAAGTTACGTAAGTTGCTTTTTTTGTACTTAGCCAAAATTCGCTTGACATTTTGAATAGGTTACCATATATTATATACGTTCTTCTGCAACCGGCCAACGAAACCAAGAGACGTGAATCGTGAGTGGAGTTCAACCTGCGCCTAACCGTGCAGCGTATCACAACAACAAATACATGCAAAGTCCAAGGCCTTACTGCACGGGCTAAAGTTGATATTCACTTCGGAAAATGGAGGAAACAATGTTAGTTTGCAGGCGATTGGCGCCACTTCTTGCATGGCTCTGTCTCACTACGCAGAATAGACAATATAATGATAGTAAAACCAAATATGGAGGTGCATTCTTGTTTCGCATGATCATATTCTTTGCAGTTGTTCTTCTGCAAACGCTTTGTTTCGCACAGGATGGGCTGGAAAACCTACCACCTCCGCCTAAAGAGAAACCGAAGGAGGCAGATCTATTACATGGTCTGAATATTTTGTCCGATGAATCCCACACCTTTAGCGATCCTACAAAGCAGTCTAATGACGATCAACGTGTAGATGCTCTACTGATAAGAGTCGCTCAACGTGCATCAGAGATAAAATCAAAGGCAGTCATAGATGCAATAATTGCTTTTCCAGAAAAGAGCGCGGGTGTAATTGCTGCCAAGGTTCATGCATTGGGGGTCTTTGAAGAACCTGTTGAGAATGCCATTCCTTTTCTTGTTAAGTGCCTGAGCAGTGATCCGGAAGCCCATGCAAGAGGATCTGCTGCAGCCATTCTAATTAAATGGGGACGTGAGTGGGACAAAGCAATTCAGGAGATTTACAGGAACAACAACTACTATGTACTTCACAACTGTAAAGACCCAAGAGCAATAGATGTACTCCGATATGGAGTACAAAACGGTACGTTTTACGGCCGTATGAAGGCTGCACATGCATTACAGGAATTTGGCGATTCGACAATCTTGATTGAAGTATCAAAATACGTGTTGGAAAATGCACCGTCGAACTCTTCAGGTGACAAAGGTACATCTACTGCAAAATACCAGGCTATTCAAATACTCGAACGTGCTAAGCAATTGGACAATATTTCTGCATTAGAACGGTCAACGTCTGACGAATCATCCACACTTGTGCGTATGGAATCTCTCAATGCAATTGCTTTAGAGGCCTATGGTGGAAATATATCAGCATATGAGGCACTGCAGCGAATTGCGCAATTCAGCACGGAAGTTAAACAACGTGGAGAAGCTAAAATGCTCTTAGAAAGACTGAAAGAGCAACAGAGAAAGGAGAAGTGATATGAGTTTCCTGCCTCGATTTACACTGATTATCATTTGCTGCTTTACTTTAGCACAACTATTGTATGCACCTCCACCAGGGTCGGAAGAAGGTCATCTCAACGGGTATTTGTGGACGGATCGTGCAACTGCATACGCACAAGATTATTGCGGTTACATTGGAGAAGAGCCTTTGTACAATGATGATTATGGCCCGCTTTTCGACGCTGACTGCGCTCACTTCGCTTCGCAAATCGCACAAGCAGGGTGTGCAGGTCTGGCAGAAACAAACAATTGCAATTGGCCGCTGAACGAATATTATACACCAGGAAACAACTGCGATTGCTGGCCATTCCATGAAATAACTCCTGACAATAACTATGACGATGATTGTGTCACATACTGGGAATACGGTGATGTAGATTGCCATGAAGACGGCATGAATCATCCATGGTTTCCAAGCTGCTATTTCCAAACAGGGAATCATACCACAATTATCAGTGCAGAGGCTTTGTGGAGATGGTTTCTGTGCAATGCATTAAGTCCACAAGATACTCCAGGTTGGTGGGCAAATTGTAATGTCGGCGATATTGAACATATACCAGATTATTTTGGACCTGGCTCGTTCGGGTTTATTATGTACTGGGATTGGATATTCAATATCTACTGGTTTCATTCAGTATATTTTGGTGCTGATTATGATGCTGGTGAGCTATGCTTTTATGCCCATACGAATAACCGCTGCTGCCAAGAGCTAAGTACAATTTTCGAGAGCGACAACTTTGAAATGATGTGGATGTTCGCTCCGTCATCATATAGTGAATTGCGGGAGATAATGGAATGAAGACATTATTGTATGTTATGTTGTGTGTAGTATTGATTATGTTCACACAAACAAAACACCTATTTGCTCACGTATTTGTTACTGTTGACCAAGCGGATGTTCTAGTAATAACACATCAACAATTGCGGACACCCGGGTGGCAAGAGGACTTGCCAAATGCGTGGGAAACATTATTGCTTGATCAGAAGGCGCAACAAGGATCTTCGGTTGCGATCTGGGAAATTTATGACGGTACTCAATGTTGGGCGACTCCATCCACGGGAACGATCCGACAGTATATTATTGATCATCAAGGTCATTTTCGATACATTCTTCTAATAGGCGATGCAAGACGGCCTGATCCAGATGATCCCGGTGTCATTTTCTATCCTCCTACCAGTTTTGCCGCCGGAAACATCGTTCCCATATACAGAAGTTATGTCAGTAGCTTGGTTTATTGGGCACCTATAGTAATCTGTGAATCCGATATGGGTTATTTGGCAGGGATATCCGGAGTAACTATTGGACGTATCCCTGCCGCAACAAGACAAGAGGTCATAGATTACGTGACAAAGGCAAGCAGATATCTTACCAATACGGAAACAGCTTGGACTCATACCATTCTGGAAGTCCTTGATAACCTTGATGATCCAGGGAATTTCGCGCCCGGATCTAATGTAGATTTCTGGACCAGACGATGTGAAAGAGAATTCCCTACGGGTTGGACGTTACGATGTCTCAAAACATCTACTGGACCAGAAGCTGAATCTGCAAGATGGCAACTGTTTCAAGATGAATTGAACCTGTCCACTCCGGGTCTCATTCATGTCATGGGTACTTCGGGAGGTCCGATTAATTTGGTTGACTGGTACCATGCATCTTCTGCCTTTCAATTTTCTAATGATACGCATTTACCATTCATGCTCGCGATGTCTTGTGATAATGGACGTTTTGATCAGTTTGATGCAAGTGGGGAAGAAATACCCTGTACTGTAGAAAAACTACTTCTCTACCCTGATGGAGGAATTATTGGAGCAATTGCACCTACAGGTCCAACACTTCAGTCAGTGAGAGGCTCTTATGCAAGGCAAGTATGGCGGAGTATATTCTCTTATGGAGTGCGCAACTTTGGGGGGATATTATCAACATCGCTAAGTTTAGCTGAGGGAAGAGTACCTCCAGAAAACTTTGTCCTCAGAATGATGACACTTCTCGGTGATCCGACACTGAGTCTTTCCTATCAACCGTTCGCTCATGGACATTGGATTGCTGCGAACTCCCCCATCCACGTCACTCAACCGTTGACTATTGCCTCCAATGACAGTCTTATCATCGAGCCCGGCGCTACCGTTATCTTCTCCCCCGGAACATCATTGACGGTCTCTGCCGGTGCGAGTCTCATTGCTGCGGGCACAGCGCAAGCGCCAATTCATCTTCAAGGCACCGGATCAACGCCTCAAGAAGCGTGGCGTGGCATCTTCTTCTATAGCAACAGCAGCCAGAATCTGCTCGATCATTGTGTCTTTGAAAACGCTTCAGTCGGCGGGCGTGGCATGGCGGGGTCGTCTGCGGTGGTGCGCAATTCCACATTCAGCAATTGCGGCATCGCGGTTTCCACCAACAATGGCGGACAGCTTTCGGTTCAGAGCTGCGTTATCGCCGGCAGTCGTTACTACGGAGCCGTGGCGGCCGGACGCTCGA
>JAGVEU010000324.1 GCA_020057985.1 Calditrichota bacterium
ACACAATACTCGGTAACAAGATCGAGCCTTCCTTCCTTGAACCAAAGCAGCGATTGCAGCCCGTCTGCGGTTTTAGGGCAATCGAGAGTCGCTCGAGCCAGAGAATCCAACTTCAAACGTAGCCCGCTTGACTCTTGAACTGCAATCAACAAATCCAACGAGGGCAATTGTCTGAGGTTTTCAAAGGTGTAGCCGCGCAGAACTTCAAAATCGAAATGTTCCTGATTGTATCCGACGATCAAGTCGGCACGTTTAAGATGCTGAATGAACTCATCCACATGTGATTCATCGTAGGTAAATATGCGGTTCTCCATACTGTCCCACACGACTCCCACAGCAACTCGCATCTGTCGAATATTTGACCAGCCTCCGACTTCTTCAGCAGACAATTGAGTCTCGATATCAAACACGATAATGCGTTTGTCTTCAGGTATTGAAGCAGGCGCATATACGGAAGCTGAGAGTTGCGTTTCGACTCTCGCGTCGCTGCAGGACTCAGCGATCCTTGGCACTGGCACATCCTGTGACACGTTCAGCATTTCGTTTAGGAAAAAAATCGCCGCCTTCTTGTCGAGTGGTTTATTCCCTGAGCCGCACTTGGGAGACTGAATGCAGGACGGACAACCGTCCTCGCAGGGGCAGCCTTCAATCAATTGCAGAGTACGAATAAGCAGTTCTTCGATCACCTCGAAGACATGTTCAGCAATCCCCGCGCCACCGGGGTAGCCGTCATAGAGGAATATCGCGCCGCCGGAGAGTTGCTTGTGCCGAGTGAAACTGATTCCCCCCACATCATTGCGATCGCATAAGGCAAAGAGCGGGATTAGAGATATAGCTGCATGTTCAGTGGCATGAATACCACCCATGAAATGCTGATTCTCCTGTGCCATGCGGGTAGCCACTTCCTCAGAAATTTCGATCCACACACCATTAGTGACATAGCTTTGGGGCGGAAAATCAAGCGGTTCAACAGAGAGAAGCTCTTGAGAGAAAATCCGCCGTCGCTCATAGCTATGGTATGTTTCCGTAACCTTCACTTTGCCAAGATGAACTACGAAAGACCTGACCACTTTCTGTAGGCGGTCATCAATGATCTCCGTCTGCTTGTCTGAACGCACCATCGTATAGATCGCCGTTGAGATTGGCTTGACATGAACGCGCTTTTTTTCGAGATCGAGTGTCACCACGATGTACTGCTCACCGCGATGCAAGTAGATCGCTCCTTCGTGACACTCTCGATAGACAGAAGCCCCCGATACCTCCCCAATTGGCTTTCTGGACTCATCAGTTACGATTTCAAATGATCCCCCCACATTTCTGAGACTAACTGCCGCTTGGGGCCGCGGTTTCCCGGGGAACCACTGCTTTCCCGACGCGCTCTTGACAAGCTGTCCTTCGCGTTCCAGAGTGGCGATGACCTGTGCATAGCGCTCAACGTCAATGAACGGATCATCCTTCATCAGGGGAATTTCCGCCGCCGCCGAAGGCAAATGCGCGCGTAGCACTTCTTCATTGGCCTCATTGATAAGCGCCGATTCAAAAGACCTATTAAAGAGTTCGGATGGATTGGCAAGAAAGTAATGATCGAGCGCATCATAACCGGCGACGAGGATCACTGCACTCTCGTCACCACGACGTCCGACTCTTCCGGCGCGCTGCCAAGTTGACATCATACTGCCGGGATAGCCGAGCAGAATGCAAAGATCAAGACCGCCAATATCAATTCCAAGTTCAAGCGCGCTTGTTGAGACTACTCCGCGCAGTTTACCCGTGAGGAGCTTTCGTTCAATCTCGCGTCGTTCGCTCGCAAGAAAACCGGCTCGGTAGGAACTCAGGTGTGGCGCAAGGTCGGGTCTCATGCTCGTCACTGTGCGAAAGATAACCTCCGTGCTGACACGCGCTTTAGTAAATACTATCGTCTTCAATCCGGCATCAAGGGCCTTAATGAAGAGCTTCGCAACAAAGCTGGTTGTGGACGAGTCCGAATTTGCAAGGATGAAGTGCCTCGCACCGGTAGGAGCGCCGGATTCGGAGATCATTGTAAACTTGCGACCGGTCAGTCTCTCAGCAAGTTCCAGCGGATTGGCAATTGTCGCCGAAAGGCAAATGAACTTGGGATCTGCGCCATAGTAGTTGCACAGGCGTGACAACCGCTTCAAGACCTGAAGAATATGAGAACCGAAAATGCCACGATAGGCATGGAGTTCGTCAATCACAATAAACTTCAGACGTCGCAGTAGCTTTTCCCAACCCTGATGATAGGCAAGCATACCTTGATGCAGCATATCAGGGTTAGTAATGAGCAGTTGCGGTGCTGAACGCTTGATTTTGGCTCGCAATGACTGCGGAGTATCGCCGTCGTAGATTTCAGCAGTCAGTGATAGTTTGCCTTCGAGTATCTCCTGCCACTTCTGAATCTTCTGATGCTGATCTTGCTCAAGCGCCTTCAGCGGAAAGAGTAGAATCGCGCTTGCCTGCGGATTGACGAACAAGGACTCAACTATGGGCAGAAAGTAAGTTAGAGTCTTGCCGCTTGCCGTCGGAGTAACAACGACCACATTCTCGCCCTTCCGTACCGCCTCGATGGCCTGTGTCTGGTGAGAGTAGAGCTGCTCAACCCCGATTTGACGAAGGCCGGCACCAAGCGATTCGGGTAACGATGGTTCCAGCTTCCCGAACACAGCATCACGATGCGGAAGAAACTCGCGGTGTTTGAGGCATGCCGACAGTTCCCGATCTTGCTCAAGACTCTTCAGAAACTTGTGCACCATTGTCCGGTGAAGGCTCCCAATCCTTCTTGTGTTTCTCGTGCCGACGGTAGTCTGTGCTCTTGGGTTCCACTTTCGGCGGTTTCTTGGGCAAAGGCAGGCGTCGCTTTGGTGGTCGAGGTTTTCTAGGACGTGGGACGCTCACAGCCATGCCGCTTGCTTGTAGAATTCATAGGTCTCAGTAAGCGTCTTTTCCACGTCGCACTTGCATTCAAATCTCCAAGCCTGACGAATTTTCTCAGGCGAACAAATCCAACCTGCGCTCAGAATCTCCTTGATCTTGTCTCGACTGAGCAGTGCAGGTTTTCTACTGATCTTGGAGATAAGTTCAGCTACGGAACCTGCTATGGGAAGCAGACTCTTCGGTAAATTCAGAGGTCTAACCTTCCGATGTGCAAGTTGCGCGATAACCGAGGCGGCTCTGCTCCAAGTCAACGCCTCAGCGCTCGCAACAAAGTAGATCGCATTGTAGCCGTGATCTGTCTCGCCGGCTGATAGAAGCGCTTTTGCGAGATCATGAACACAAATAAAGCTATACTTCTGATCATTGTTGCCGAATGCAGGGTACAATCCCAGTCGAACAACACCGCGAAATAATGGCAAAAACTGTTCATCACGCGGCCCGATCACCGCCGGAGGGCGAAGAATTGCCCATTCCATGTTTCCGGACTCTTGCTGAACTCGGACTTCTCCTTCGAGCTTGCTGCGGCCATAGTCTGTAAGAGGGTTGGGCGTATCCTCCTCATCTGAGGCGATCTTACCGATTGCAGAGCCGGCTGCAGCTTGTGAAGAGCAATAGACGAAACGTCGCACATTGGCCGAACGAGACGCCGCAATCAACGCCGACGTCGCACCGGAGTTCACACGATAGTACTCGGAGCGGTCAATGGACTTTGTAAGACCAGCGCAGTGCACAACCACGGCACATCCATCTGTGGCAGCGCAAAGTGAATCTGAATTCGAGAGAGAGCCGTGCGCGATCTCAATATCGAGACCTTTCAGCCATTTCAACCGGTTAGGATCTCTGACAAGCGCGCGTACTCTCCAACCGGCTGCGGTATAAGCCTCAACTACATGGCTGCCCACAAAACCAGTACCGCCTGTGATCAACACACGACGTGTCATTGCCCGACCTTATTGCGAAGGTCTTCAGGAATTGGCATCAGTTTGCCATCCGCCGAGACAAAGCAATGTTCCGTGAATCCTCGAGCAATCGTCTGACCCTCATCTGCATGAGTAATTTCATAGTCAAACCTCAGCCGGTACATAGAAGGGAGGCTGAGGTGCGAAGTAATTTCCAGACGATCATCGTAACGTGCACCGCTAATATAACGACAACCGGTCTGCACAACCGGTAGCCTCAATCCATCCTTCTCAATGTCGCGGTAGGGTCGCCAGATGTTTCGGATCAGCTCAGTTCGTCCCACCTCGAAATAGGAAAAGTAGTTTGCATAGTACACCCAGCCCATTGCGTCCGTTTCCGCATACCGTACTCGAATCGCTGTAGTGTATGTAATACGCGGCGCATCACTTTTCCAGCCAGAATCCGATTTTCTCATATTTCCGGTGTCGTTCGGCCAACAGCTTCTGTGTCTTAATCGTCTTCAGTCGTGAAAGTGACTCGGTTATTGTCTGTTTCAGTCGGGATGCAATCAACTCGTAATCCGTGTGAGCGCCGCCGAGAGGCTCTTCGATAATTCCGTTGATTATTCCCAGCTCCAATAGATCCGGCGCTGTGAGTTTCAGCGCGTCTGCTGCTACCTCAGCTTCAGCGGAGCTGCGATAAAGAATAGATGCGCAACCTTCCGGCGAGATCACCGAATAAATCGAGTACTCTAACATGTGGATTTCATCGGCAATCGAAATGGCAAGCGCGCCGCCGGAGCCCCCTTCGCCAATGACGACGCTCAACACAGGCACAGGAAGCATCGCCATTTCATAAAGACTTCGCGCAATCGCCTCCGCCTGACCACGCTCCTCCGCTCCGAGGCCGGGATATGCGCCCGGTGTGTCAATGAACGTGATAATAGGCCGGTTGAATTTTGCAGCGAGTTTCATCAGACGAACGGACTTGCGATAGCCCTCGGGATTGGCCATCGCGAAATTGCGGAAGAGATTGTCTTTTGTACCTCTCCCTTTCTGATGGCCGATCACCATGACCTTTTCGCCAGAGATTTCCGCCATGCCCGCCACAATCGCATGATCATCTGCAAACCCGCGATCGCCGTGCAGTTCAAGCCACGAATCACAGATCCGCTGAATGTAGTCCAGAGTATATGGCCGACGCGGGTGACGTGCCATCTGCACTTTCTGCCACGGCGAGAGCTTGCGATAGATCTCCTGCCTCATGCGCGCGGCCTTTTTCTCCATCCGGTCAATCTCGACCGCCAGACTCTTCATTTCCGGCTTGATCGCAAGCACTCTCATTTCAGCGATTTTTCGTTCCAGTTCCGCAACCGGTTTCTCAAAATCCAGAACGAAGCTGTCGGCGAATGCGCTACGCGGAGTTGAGGATGAAACGCCCTCAGTTCCGGAGAGACTTCTTGCTTCAGCAGAATTCAGCGCCATAAATACACCTCCTGTTGCGAAAAAGAGACATCACAAATCAGCCCCGTGCTCGCGCCTCACTTCGATAGCGGCGGCTGCAGAATTCGCAGACGCTCACTGCTGTTTTCATCAGCGAGAGCGAGACCGGTGAATACTGTGACTTCAGACGCTTGTCAATAAACGTCTTCATCGCTCGGTAAAATTCCTTGCGGGCGCGAGAGTTTGCGTAGGACATGCTGGCGCCCTTGACGTGCTGTATCTGCGCTGAAGGCACATACCATATCTCATGGCCGGTATGTTTCAGCTTCCAGCATAGGTCAATATCCTCACCAAACAGAAAATACTCAGGATCGAATCCGCCGACTGCTTGAAAAACCTCCCGCCTCACTAATATGCAAGCACCACTTAGTACGTCTGTCATCACTTCAAGATCCGGCGACAAACCGCGCTTCTGATAGCTTCCAAGCAATTGGCTGCGGGGGAAAAGACGGTCAAGGCCAAAGATCCGCGCTAAGGAGTTCATTGGCGTGGGAAAGCCCCGCCGCGCCGAAAACTCAAACTTTCCATTTGGATACATGATCTTGGGACCACACACCGCGGCCTGCGGACGATGGTCCAGAAACGCAGAGAGTTCGCTTAGTGCACGCCGGTCAAGAACCGTGTCGGGGTTCAGGATAAGCAGATAGTCTCCAGTTGCATGCGTCGCACCGGCATTGACCGCGCTTCCGAATCCATTGTTCTCGCCATTTTCGATTAGAGTCACCGTGGGGAAATTCTTGCGCACCAGATCAACTGTTCCGTCACCGGATGCATTGTCCACAACGATTAGCTCGTGAACAAGGGCCTCTTCTGATTCAAGGAGACTCCGCAGGCAGCCGCCTATGTGTTGGAGCGAGTGAAAGCTTACGATGACCGTCGAAATTCGAGATTTCGATTGCATCTACGCCCGGCCAAACATGGATTTCAAGCGCAGTTTCCAGACCATTAGCACGGCTTCTCGTACGATAGCCTTAGACATCTTCGATTTTCCGACCCTCCGGTCAACAAAAATAATCGGAATCTCCTTGTAGCGGAATCCCTTCCGCCAGGCCTTGAAGTTCATCTCGATCTGGAAACTATAGCCTCCGGATTTCACTTGATCCAGATCAATCGCCTTCAGGACCTCGATGCGAAAGCACTTGAATCCGCCCGTCGGGTCCTTGATTGGCATCCCAGTGACGAACCGCGTGTACTTGGAAGCGAAGTAGCTCAACATGAGTCGTCTCAGCGGCCAATTAACAACGGAAATCCCGTTTACGTATCTGGAGCCGAGCACAAAGTCATAATCTTTGATCTGCTCAACAAAGTTTCGCAGTTCAGCAGGGTCATGCGAAAAATCCGCGTCCATCTCGAATACAGTCTCATAGCCTTCGACAATGGCGTATTTGAATCCTGCAACGTAGGCAGTGCCGAGTCCGAGTTTTCCGCTTCGTACGATCAGTCTGAGTCTCGGTTCAGATTGTTGTCGCTCGCGCACTCGACTGGCCGTACCGTCCGGAGAATTGTCGTCAACAATTAACACATCAAGTCCAAGATTCTGGGCAAAGATCGCATCAAGAATCGCGTCTATTGTCTCGCGTTCATTATAGGTAGGAATGACAACGAGACCCTTCACAGACGCGAACCTCTTGCCTTGAACTCGCGGATCTTGTGGCCGATCTCAGGCTCCTTGCGAGCAATAATCTGCGCAGCAAGTACAAGTGCGTTACGAGCGCCAACCTTACCAATAGCAACAGTGGCAACCGGCACGCCAGTCGGCATCTGCACTGTGGACAGAAGAGCATCGAGGCCGTTGAGTTCGGAGTTGGGAAGCGGAACTCCAATCACCGGTAGAATGGATTGAGCGGCACATGCGCCTGCCAGATGCGCAGCCATTCCTGCGGCTGCAATAATAACATCGGTTCCTTCTTCCTCTGCCCGTGCCACTCGAATACGAAGCTTATCGGGATCGCGATGCGCAGAGATGACTTCAAGTTCAAAGTCCAGTCCAAAGTAATTGGCATACTGAGCCGCGTCGTCGAAAAAAACACGGTCTGAGTTTGAGCCGATCAAAATGAGTACCTTAGCCAATAGGCATCTCCCGTTTAGGTGCAGTGAATCTTAGGAAAAAGACCACCACCCAACAAAATCAGGTGATGGTCTGAGAAAAACGTAGCGTGAGGGCCGCTCATTGGCAAGCCATCGAGTCTCTCTTAGCGAGTGAAATCAACCGGCTTTGTCACACGGTCAAAGTAGAAGCGAATACCGCCGTTTCCAAACATGCCACTCAAATTTACCTCCATAGGCCGGCCGCTTCCAAGCGCGTTCAAGCCCGCTCGATTTCCTGGCGCAGACTCATAGGTGAAATCCGTAGTGTTGGTCAACCGGAAACCACCTCCGAGATGGATTCCAATGCGGCTCGACAACAGAAGTTCCAATCCGCCTGTTCCAAGCACTCCCCACCCTCGTCCATCTACATCGTAGTAATAATGGGAATTGAAATCATCCTGAATCTGCAACTCGGTGTTGTAATAACCGACACCTGCACCGAAATCCAGAATCAGCCTGTCTGCAACCGGAACAAGCACACTGCCCTTGAGAAAGAACTCATTGGCATGCATGAGGATCTGACCGGAAGAATCACCGCGTTGATTGACGACGCTATTCTCGACGTCCATCAGCGAGTTTAGGCCGATCTCCCATATTGTGTGCTTTGAAGGACGGTAGAGTAGACTCAGCCCGCCCGTCGGCCCATTGTCACCCGTTGTAATGAATCTGTCGGATGACGACGGAGAATTTGGATTGGGCGCATGGCCCGTCTGAAAAAAAGTTGTTCCTTGGTTGATGTCGCCCATGTCGTACTGGCCGAATCCACCACGCAATTCAATACCGAATTTGTGAGGGCTGTCGTAAGCGTAAGCGGCGCCGGAACCTAATGCGAACAGAGCAACGAGCGTTAAGATGGTTCCAATTAGACGATGCATGATCTTGCCTCCGGAAAGGGTCAATGAATGAATGTTATATACTAAAAAAATGAAAGCGCTAATTCTGAACTCTGAGTGTTGAGGTGTCGCCGGTGATTTGCTTCATCACCTGATCGAGCCGCTGCTTGGCTCCTCGATCTTGCGGGTGCTTGTTCACCCAGTTCTCAAGCAATGCGCGCGAACCTTGAAGATCGCCAAGGCTCTCGTAGACCTGCATGAGCCCGCCGATGGCTTGGCCGTCATTGGGATCCATCTCGAGTATCTTGTTAAAGTACCGTGCCGCCAATGCATGGGCACCGGCGGAAAAAAGCTGTGTGGCTGATGTGTAGAGCATGTCACGAGTCGGATTATCCCCTAGCACATCCTTCATGATCTGTTCAGCGCGCGCCGAATCCCTGAAACTCGAATACCAATATGCAGCAAGGCGCGAGCGGTTTTCGAAAGTCAGGTCATCACGTGTCGTAGCAAGTTCAAGACGGCGACGCAGCTCGTCCGGTTTTCCAAGATCGGAGTACATCTTGCCGATTTGTATCGAGAGATCCGTGTTGCCGATAGGACGAACACTCTCAGGAATCTCGGAGTCCATCAGTAAAAGGAGTGTTAGCGCCTTCTGGTCATTCGATTGCTCATCGAAATGGGCTAAGCGATCATCCAGCGACTCGAACTGGCGGTGCACAAGCGTATCCTTGGGCAATGAACTGTAGTGATAGGAAAGCTGCAGGAACGCCGAGCGATAGTTCTGCAGAAGTTTCTGGACATTGTCGTCATAGTGTACAGACGGATCTCCGATGCCACGGAAATGTCCGCGATAGGTCTCCAATAAGTGCTTCTTCAGTATCTGGGGATCAATATTCTGATTAGCTTTCGGGTTGACGTGGAACAACATTCCTTCAAAGGTCAGATTGCTCCGCAATCCGATCATGTTGGAATTCGCGACCGTAACCGCAAAATAGACTGGTCGTGGATTCGGCGTTTTTGCCAGATCAAAATTGGTCTTGAGAAGATCCAGAATCATAATATCCTGGACTCGCAGGAAGTTGTTTTGTCTGCCCTCATCCGGCTTGTAGGGAATGTACATCGTTGCCGGCAAGGTCCACGACATCTTACCTTGAGGGGTATTCACTTCAACCTTCTGCTTTTCCGCAGGCCAATACCGTGATAGCAGAG
>JAGVEU010000060.1 GCA_020057985.1 Calditrichota bacterium
ATGCCGGACCGCAACAGCAGTCCCAAGACTATCACCAGTGAAAATGCTGCCAGTCCCCACATCAGCCCGGTATCGCGAAATGCCAGTGCAATCAGCGCCGGCATAAAAGTGCCGTATGTCTGCAAACCCACGATATTCCGGAAGATGACGACAGCCAGCGCACCTAAAGGCAGCATTAGTATGAGTCTTAGCAATTCCACCGAGACTGCCGCTCGACGGAAATCGGTCCAGAGATTGAACAGACCAGTCCGCACCGGCTTATTGTTTGACCCAATGTCTTCTCGTGATACCAGCCGTTCTTTGACAAAGAGATCATACTTAAAATTGATATCTTCAGTATGGGTTAGGAAGGGCTCATCCCCGACATAAAGCTTGAGATAGCGGATGGGGATTTCGGCGTAGTAATGATTGGTTGGGCAGAAAGGAACCCAGAAGCCATTGATCCAAACCTCAACCCAGATATGCATCACTTTGTCACTGCCAGAATGCAGAATCTTGCCACCAACCAGACGTGCAGGAATGCCGACTGAGCGACAGAGGGCGGTAAAGAGCCTTGACTTGCCACCGCAGGAGGCCTCTCCGAGCTTCAGGGTCGTGATCGCGTCCGTCGTTCCCGAGTAATTGACATAGCGCAGAGAATCGGTGATGAAACTGTAAATCGTCCGCAAAGCCGGTTCCATGTGCTTTATGGTGTCGAGGTGTAATTGTGAGGCAAGCCCGACAATAAGAGAATCAGTGCTTTGAATATTGGTCTCCGCCACGAGATCCCCTCTAACACTATCGGGAATCGGCTGTCTGACCGGCATCTGTGTTGGTATCAAATATTTCCGTTTCTGGGTGAGTACGCCGAAAGAGTAGGTGATCTGTTTCTTCCCCGAAACCGCAGCGCTTTCCCAGTGATTCCAACGATTCTCTCCGGTGCGATGCACAGATCTCGACATTCCCTCACTCAAGGACTGCTCATCGAAGATTTTCTGCCTGTCATCGGAGAGAGGTTTGGAGACTTCCACCATAACAGGACCTTCGTTACCGGTAAACTCCATCGACATGTCAACATGAAAGCTCCTTTCCGGTAGTGCGACAATCCCGATGTCCTCGATGAAGAACAGACGGTAGGCAAGAAGAGCCAACAGAAGAACGGCCAGTCCTAATGCAACTACATGGTGCGAAGTCCTCTTAGACACAGTGATCCTTTACGGACAAGTGGAGCTTCCCACCCCGGAGAGTCTCCCTTGTGCACTGGTCACTTTGTCACAATTGGGATAGTTCTGGATGACTTGACAATAAGCGGCGTGAGCGTTCGTATTGCCCGGGTTCGTACCATCGCGCTGTTCGAAAGCTCTTCCGGTATAGTACCAGGCAGTTCCGGCATCTTTGCCGTTCGGATACGCAGCGAGGTAGGTTGCGAAGCTATTGATCGAATTGGTCCAGTCGTTATCGAGATAGTAAGAATATCCGATCTTGTAGAGCACGCTCTCATGTCGATCTGAATTCGGGTAATTGGTCAGCAGCAGGTTGTATTGAGCGATAGCGTTAGCGTAGTCTCCCAACTGGTAGTAAGTGGTGCCATCGTAATAGAGAGCGCTCGGCGCGACATCAGAAGTCGGATACGTTGACACAACTGTCTGAAAATCAGCCCCCGCCTGTGCATATGTATAAGCTTCACTGTTGTACTTGCATTGTGCGCGGTAGTACCATGCGGCCGGCAGCAGCGGCGAAGCAGGATAAGTGCTGATCAAGGTTGTGAAATCGCTAATTGCGTTGGTCCAATCCTGAAGCTGGTAGAAGCATTTGGCACGCCAGTAACGGGCATCGTCATTCAGTACATTACCCGGGTGATTGGCTATCTGCGCTGCGAAAGCAGCGGCTGCTTGTGTATAGTTTTCGAGAGCGTAATTGTCAGACCCAATGTTGTATTGGGCGCTGGGGGCATCCTGGGAACTAGGGTAGTTGGTCAGTAGCGACTGAAATGCTGTCATGGCCGCCGTCAAATTGGCCGAAGCATTGCCAGACTGCTCCCAGCAGCGGCCGATCTTGTATTGGGCCTGTGGAGCAACTGTGCTTGCCGGGTAGATAGAAACTACAGCCTGGAATTTGGTGCGAGCGGTCGCCCAGTCTTCCTTTTGATAATAGGAATTTGCCTCCCAATATTTGGCCTGCGCCACGATAGGAGAACCTGGGTATGTCGTATATACCGAGGCAAAACCGGTAGCAGCAGCCGCATAATTCTGATTCGAAAAGTCAATCAAAGCGAGTCGATAGAGAGCATCATCCGCAAGCGTTGAGGTGGGGAACTGGTTCTTTACTGAATCGAGGTAGATCTTGGCAGAGATAAAATTGTCCTGATCGTAGTATTCCATTCCGCTGCTGAAGAGCCGACGATCTGTCGCAACCGAATCAACCAGGGAACCACACGACTGCGGGGCAGAACCGCCCGAGAAAATATAGCTAATCAAGTACACTGCATCCGAGATATCTACGTCCGCATCGCAGTTGGCATCTCCGGGAATTCCGGACATCACGCTTGGCGCTGTTGCAGCGAGTATTGACAGAAATAGCACTGCAGCGAGGACAAGTGTTTTTCTTTTCATTGGATTACTCCTACCTGTTGATATACCTGTGAATCTCTATCTTCCAGAAAAAGTCGAATTGCGAATTCGTACGGTTCCTTCATCCAGTCTTATCGGATGTTTGCTTTTTTCTCTGATCGCTTCAGATGCAAATGGCAGATATTTTCGTCAAAACCATCTGCGTACACGGATTAGTACTATTCAATTGCGATCCACGCCGTAGCGGCTGTTGCCTAATATAATCGCATTGTAGAAAAAGTCAAGCAAATCAGTCCATTTGCCCGCGTGTTTCTTGCCATTTTTCGGTAGTGCCTGCTCTCATTTCGGTTGTAACTTCAAGAACCGTCCGCATTGGGGTAGAAACGGTCCGGGGTGGAGCTTGGTGGGCCAGTTCAGAAGCATATAGGCCAAAACATTGCGATGCTCCCCCGCTTCAAGTTCGTCATTACCTGAAGTGGAGAGCACTGTCTGGGATTTCTCGTCATACATGTCGATTATCTTGCTGCGGCACTTCGCTATCACTGGGCTGTCCTCTTCATCTGCAACGAGAAAGCAGACGCCAACTTCCGCAATTACATCAGGTCGTGTCTCCTGCAGAATGGCATCAATGTTCTCGTGTAAATAACCAAGTATCCAGCCAAATTGTTCCGGGCTCACCCTGAATTGGTAATAAGCGCTGACGGCAATGATTATGTGAGTCAAACCATATATCTTATCCTCGAATTCATCAGAAGTCAGCTGGTCATCGAGTGAATCCGGGAACGTCGAACGAAACCGCGCTGAGTATTCCTGTCGCAGATCAACGATGCCGAGATTCTGGAGGTAGTAAACGAAGTTTGCCAACTGAGGTGAGTATACTCGAATCAGGGCCGTATCTAATAGCATTGAAGCAAAGTCAACCTTCCTGAGATAGGCGACCACCGTCAAGAAAGCTTTTCTGTCCTCACCTTCGTCAAGCCCGTACTCTTTCATCTGTTCACAGATGTATACCATGTCGAGCAACCATAAGAGGTTTCCTCGCTTGGAAAACGCCTCCCTCCTCATTTCCCCCTTGCGGGTATCTTCTTCGAAGGAATTCAGCAGTTCTTGAGTTCGACGCAGAATATGCTGCTCATCAAACAGAGCAGATGCATCTTTTGACAGACGTCGCGTCAGCAACATCATGTCGAAAATGATTGGGTAGATGTACCGTTCATCACCCGTGACACGGTACATGCGAGTTGCGTAGTGACGCTGAATGGACGGTGCGAAAGCGAACAGTTCAGATTCGAGTCTGTCTTTGATCCCTCGCGAGACGTTTTCGGCTGTTCTGTCTGCGGAAAGCGGAGAACATACGAGACCGAAGACAAGCGAAAGGATTGCGATTCGAATCATGGTTGTCACATAAAGCATACGCAAAGACGCATTGTTCCAATTGTGTAATGTGCAGTCTATAAACGAAACATCCCGACGGAATCCTGAGTCAATTTCGAGAGACTTCGATTCCATTCCGCCTTGGCACTGATACTTGTTGAGCCTCTAGCTCAGCCGCTCTGACTTCGGAAAGATGGGCTGATCTCTGCGCTCGGTGCACATACATCTGCAGGAATATCGGATCTTTCCAGACGAGTTAGAGACTCAAATCGCAGTTCTAAAATAGTCCACGACTTCCAGATATAAATCTTCCTCCAACCAAAGTCGCTAATCAACAATGAATTACAAACCTCGAGTTCTTAACTTCGAGAATTTGTGCCAAACTTGTGTCATCATCTCAGCGACCCTTCGAGTTCTCGACGCATCATGTTTTTCCCAAGCAACAGGGATTCGGCTTGCTCTGAGCGCTCTCATACGGACTCCTTCACATTCCTTCGCTCACAGGAATAGCGATGTAGAGACGCTCATTAGGTAGCATACTTTGCAGACCTGATCGTCGGGGTCGAAACCAGAAGGTCAATGAAAAATCAAGCAGCTCAAGCACCAAGAATAGCGGTTTGCACGACTTAGCTCCTTGTTGAAATGAGAGGTACAGCGGTAATGTTGTCAAATTAGAGCGCCCAATACAATCCTCCGGCCTTGCTTAGCTTATCTCTTCAATCTCGAAGACCTCAATTGTATATTCTGAGCGAGAGAACACGAAAGAAGACCGTAACAGCTACAGATACCATCCTCGAAAGCATTTCCGACGGTGTCTTTACAGTAGACTTGGAATGGCATATCACCTCGTTTAACCGGGCGGCCGAGGAAATCACCCGTGTAGATCGTTCTGATGCCGTCGGTCGTCGCTGCTCGGAAGTATTTCGCTGCAGCATGTGTGAGACTGACTGTGCACTGCAGAAGACATTAAAAACGGGCAAGACTATCATCAGTAAGTCCGGGTATATTATTAACGCGGACGGAGACCGCATTCCCATTAGCGTCTCCACTGCCGTGCTCAAAGACGCTCAGGGGAATGTTGTCGGTGGTGCGGAGACTTTTCGTGATCTGAGCGAAG